>JAPHRL010000173.1 GCA_026195755.1 Kangiella sp.
GGCGCTCAAACTGGCGCGAATCGCTGGGGTGACTATAGTAGCTTAAGCGTTGATCCGGTAGATGATTGTACTTTCTGGTATACCACTGAGTATTATAAAACGGCGAACAACAACTCAACTGGCTGGTCAACTTATATTGGTAGCTTCAAGTTTGATAACTGTGTCGCTGGTCCAAAAGGTTATATCGAAGGTACAGTAACCGATAGTTCAGGCAGTCCTATTGAGGGCGTTAGAGTTGCTGCCGGTGGCGCAACTGCAATCACCGATGCGGATGGTAACTATGATTTAACATTACCTGCAGATAGTACTTATGATCTTGACTTCACTAAGTACGGCTATCTTGCTGGAAATGTTGATGGTATCAATTTGGCTGAAGATGAAGTTGAAGACGTTGATGTGTCTCTTGATGAAGCAGATGCAGTGACCGTCAGCGGTGTCGTAACAGACGGTTCAGGCCTTGGAACTCCGCTTTATGCAGAAGTAGTTATTACTGCTCCAGGCGCAACCATTTCTACCTTTACCGATCCAGCAAGCGGTCAATATTCTCTAGAAGCCTATGAAGGCACCTTAGTAAAAATTGAGGCGATTTCAATTGACCCAGGCTATCTAAATCAAAGCTATGACATTCTTCCAGAGAACACACCAGTGCAGGACTTTGCATTGCAAGTTGATTCTAACTGTACCGCCAATGGTTATCTTTGGAATACTTTCTTTGAAGGTTTTGATGCAGGCGTGCCGCCAACAGGTTGGACAGTCCAAGATATCACTGAGTCAGGTATGGAGTGGCAAGCAGCCTCAACAGCACCAAAGGGTAACTTGTTGAATGTCAACGGCGAAGCCGCAGCGATTGATAGTGATGCGGCTGGCGCTGGCAATTTGGTCAGTTCAGTACTCGTTTCGCCAGTTATTAACGTAGCTGATATTCAATCCACTACTTTAAGCTTCACGAGCTTATTCAGAACTTTTGCTGGTAGTGATGTGTATACTTTGGATATCAATGTTGATGACGCTGGCTGGGTATCTGTTTATGACTTCGTGGCAACTAATACTGTAGACAACCTTTCTATTGATTTATCAGCAGAGCTTGCTGGGGCAACAAGTTTCCAGATTCGTTTTGCCTATGAAGCTGACTATGAGTGGTATGCATACGTTGATAACATTGCCTTCGGAACTCCAAGTTGTGTTGCTGGTGCCGGTTATTATGCAAGTGGCTATGTTGTTGATAACAACACTCAACTGGCTCTTAATGGTGCAAGTGTCAGTGGTTCTTCTTCTTCAACCAGCTCTGTAGAAACTCCAGCTGATGACAGCTTGGAAGATGGCTTTTTCAGACTGTTCATCGGTGCTGATGGAGTCACTGAAGTTGAAGTATCTGCGAACAACTATCAAACTCAAACAGTTGATCTGTCTCAGTTTGATTTAGGGCAGCCAGTGATGCTTGATGCGGGCTTGCTAGAAGTTGGAGCGATCGAGCTAGAGGTTGCAGCAGGTGTTGAGGAAACAGCAAATGTTTCACTTGAAAATATCGGTAATGTAGACGCAAGTTTTGCGTTGTCTTTATACTTAACTCGTGAAGAGGAGCAGATGGGTAAGCCTTATGGTATTTATGACCAGGCTACGCGTCGTTTCGGTCCTAAAGCGTTGCGAGAGTTAGACACCAAGAAGATCCGTTATCGCTCTTACGCGCCTAGCGCTCCTGAAGTAGCAGTAGATTTTGTTGCGCAGTTTGCAACAGAGCTTACGCTCGGATGGGGAATTGGTATTGATAAATCAACTTCAGATGTTTGGGTTGGTGACGTAACCCTTGGTGGAGCTGCGCTGGATGCCTTGCATCAATACTCAGCTGATGGAACCAAAACGGGTGAGTTTATTGATACCAGTGCTATCACTGTCGGTTATGCTGCTGATCTAGCGTATAACGCACGTACCAATACTTTATGGCAGGTTGCTGTTACAGGTGATACTTGTATCCATGAAATTGATCCTGTAGCTAAAGCTGTTACAGGCAATAAAATCTGTCCTGCATTTGGTACATCACAGCGTGGTTTAGCTTATGACCCAATTTCAGGAACTTTCTATGCTGGTTCTTGGAATGACAGCGTTATTCATCAGTTTGATGCGGAAGGCAATATTCTACGCTCTATCAATGTTGATTTAGCGGTTTCAGGTCTTGCATTAAACCCTTCGACCAATCATTTGTTCGTGATGTCTAACGAATCTGCTGGAAGTGTCGAGCCAGATATCTTGGTGCTGGATGCTTCTACTCCAGAGCTGGATGCTATCGGTCAAATTGTTATCCCATCGGTTGATACCGACGGCGACGAGATTCTTGAAGATTTGATGGATGGCGGTCAGGCTGGTCTTGGCATAGATTGCGATGGCAACTTGTGGGCAGTTAACCAAAGTCGACAAACAGTGGTTGGCATTACTTCAGGTGAAACAGGCGTTTGTGATATTGCTCCAACCTGGGTAACGGTAACAGCTGCAACGGGTAGTGTTGATGCTAATGGCGCGTTTGACCTGGAGTTTGATATCTCAACTCTAGATTTACCAATTGGTACTTACCAAGCTCAAGCTATTATTAGTAACGATACTCCGTATGGAACGATTGCCAAGAACGTCAACTTGACCGTAAGAGAGCCTGTATTTGGTGAGATAGGCATCAGTAGTAATACCGGTGCTGTAAGAAATGGTAGCTCCATTCAGGTTACGGTATCTCGTGTTGATGGTTCTGATCATCAGGTAACTGTTGATTATGCAACCGTAAGTGGTTCGGCTACTGCTGGAACTCACTTCACCGAAGCTTCGGGTACTCTGACCTGGGCTCATGGTGAAACTGCGGATAAAGTTGTAACCATTGAGACCATCGATACAGACCAAGACTCTAATCTGGACTTTGGATTCGAGTTGTCAAACGTCGGTAAAGCAGAGTTAGGGACTAGCCAAGTAACATTGTCTATTAATAAAGACCCTTCTCGTGGCGGTGGTGGTAGCACAGGATTAGTTATCCTTGCGTTATTAGCACTAGCTGGTTTAGCAAGACGTAGAAGATACCTTTCTTAATCGTATTTTCTAAAATAAAAAGCACTGGTGGTTTCCACCAGTGCTTTTTTCATTGTGCTTTGATTATTGATATGTGATTGGAAATGAAAAAAAATTTAGTTTTGAGTTTTGTGCTCATGAGCTTATACAGTTGTTTTGCAACTGCTACTGAGGCGATAAACAGCGATAAAAATAATTGCCCTGATGTGTGTGGCGATTCAATTGCTGCTGATGCTTCCGATGAATCATCTCAACCTGAAAAAATAACCATTCTGGCAAGTCGTGCACCACAGCATTTCACTGACTTGAACACTGCTTCAAGTTTAGTCTCGCCAACTCAACTAACTATTGATCCATCGACTATTTTAGACATGCTGGTAGAAGTTCCAGGCGTAGCCGAAAACGGTCAGGCTGGATTGTTTCAAGTGTATTCTATACGGGGGCTTTCAAGACATAGAGTATTAACCTATGTGTCCGATATACCGCTTAAAGCGGAACGAAGAGCTGGCGTAGCAAGCTCATTTTTGCATCCATTATTATTAGACCATGCTGAAGTGTCCAGGGGACCCGCTTCAACGTTGTATCAGTCAGGAAGTTTGGGTGGTGTCGTTAAGCTATCCCCAGCCTTTTATAACGGTTCATTTTTTTCGGCTGATTACCAGACACAAGGCAATAGAAACAGCCAAATTTATGGTACCGGTGACACAGACTGGTCAGCCGCAATAGCCAGGCAATATTCAAATAATAGCGAAGATGCTTTTGGTAATGAGTTAAATAATGCTTATAACCAGCTGTCCGGTAGCTTTATTAAGCACTGGAGCTTAGATGGCATTGATTATGAGTGGATGCTTATAATCAGCGATGGTGATGACATTGGCCGTTCCAGTACGCAATATCCTGATCGCTTAGTAACGGTACCTTCTGAAAAACATCTGTTAAGTCAGTTCAGCGCCCAGGGGTTAGACTGGAGGGCGAGTATTTATTTGCATCCTAATGAGATTGAAACCTTAACCATTAGACCCGCGCAGCGCGAAAACTCTGTCGTCAATGAATCGCAGGATTTCGGCTTCCACTTTGAAAACAACTGGAAGGCACCACCAGCTGCCTCTATAGAGGGATTGTGGGGAGTGGATGGATTTAAAAGAGCCAATATTGATGCAGTAGAGCAAGAATTATCTTATTCCGACAATACCGTGACCCAGAGTCAAAGTCTTAATGGTGCTACAGAAAGAGAAATAGCAACTTATGCAACGGTGAATCGACTGTGGGGAGAAACCAAATGGCAAATGGGCGCTCGCTTAATCAATAATCATCAAACAAACCAAGGCTATGAGTCAACTTCCGATAACGCAGTTACGGGCTTTATTGGCTGGTCTCACCCTATAACGTCTAATGTTTTATTGACTGCTAATATCGGAACTGGAGTCAGGTTTGCTACAGTAAGTGAGCGGTTTTATACCGGCACAACCGGACGAGGTGAAGTGATTGGCAATCCTGAACTGAGCAAAGAGCGCTCGCTGAGCTTTGATCTGGGACTACAATATGGTACTCAAAATAAGCAGATCAGAGTGAATCTGTACCATCAAAAAATCAGCGATTATATTGAACGAATAGAAGTATCGCCGGGCTTGTTAACTTATCGTAACCTTAATAATGGCGTAATATATGGTGCTGAGTTTGATTCTAATTTTGTGATCAATGAGCAATGGCAATTAGGCCTTGGTGCTATGTTTGTTAAAGGCAAAGATGAGGATAACAACACGCTGTCTGATATTCCGGCAAATCGTCTGCAAACCCGAGCACAGTATTTCGCTGATAGCTGGTCTATGGATTTTTCGTTACAATATCGGCTTTCAAAAGATGAATTCGGGTCGGGTGAACAAGCGACACCACCCGCCTGGGTAAGCAAAGTAGCTTATAAACAAAAGTTAAGTGAGACATTTGATTTATCACTTTTTGTTGATAATGCATTTGATGAAGAATACTTTTCGTCATCGGATGATGTCGCCCCATATGCTGAAGGTAGAAGTTTTGGAGTGCGACTAACAAAGAGTTGGTAACAAATGCCAATTAAGGAATAGTTAAAAGAATGCCTAAAAGTACAAAAATCGTTGTCTTAATAAATACTGGGATCATGTTGATTGCTTTATGGTTCCTGTATCGGCTTTATATTCAGTCCAGCAGTGAAGTACTGATTGCTTTAGCTCATTGGACTTTGCTGGGTGGTCTGTTAGTGAGTAATTTGACGATCCTGTTTAAGGCACGTTCGTTATGGAAGTTTATGCGTGCCATGTTGTATGTGGTAGCACTTCTGCAAGCTTTAAACTTGATGATTATAGCCAAAGACTTTTTATCCTTAAGCGGATTTTTAACCATGCTTTATAGTTTGCTGGTGCTCCTTTATGTCATTGGTTTTCGTGGCTATTTGAATAGTCATGTGTTTTTCGAATGGTTCATGGGTAAGTATATTAAACAGAATTTCGAGGAAGAATAAATTATGTGATGGGTTACAGTTGACGCCTAACCGAGTCTGCCCCCTTGGGTGCATCCTATAAAATGAACCCCCAAACTTTTATAGGATGGGTTAGCGTAGCGTAACCCATCAAACCACAAGCTGGAGTCAAAGGAATGACTAATTACAGAAGGATCTATAATCCAAATAGTGCCTATTTTCTTACGGTTAATTTAGCTAATCGTAAATCTAAGTTATTAACGGAAAATATTGATTTGTTAAGAGAAGCTTTTTATAAGGTAAAAGCTCAATATCCATTTAATATCGATGCCATAACAGTCCTTCCTGAACATTTTCATTGTTTACTGACGTTCTCAGATATTAATCAAAACTACTCCACGATTATTCGGTTAATTAAAAGTTATTTCTCCAGGGGGATTAGCTCTAATGAAATCATCACACCTTCGAGAGCTAATAAAAAAGAAAGAGGAATATGGCAGAGACGGTTTTGGGCACATCTCATTGCTCATGAAAAGGATTATAGAAAGCACATTGACTACTGTTACTTTAATCCAGTTAAACATGGTCATGTCAAACGAGTTATTGATTGGCCGTATTCAAGCTTTCACCGTGACGTCAGAAAGGGTTTGTTTCCTGCTGATTGGGGTGGTGCGGTAGCTCATGAATTTGGATGCGATAAGAATTATGGTGAAGGCTAGTTGATGGGTTACGGCTAGCGCCTAACCCATCCTATAACGAAGGTAACGGTTAAGCTCATCATAGGATGGGTTTACCCAACGGGGCAGACCCAGCGAAGCGTAACCCATCAAAATGCCTGAGGCTTAGTACTCATAGGATGGGTTAGAGAAGCGTAACCCATCAATTTGCCAGAAGATTGCTTACTCAGTAAATAGTCAATCAATTCACCAATACTTGCTCCATACAAAAACTAATCCAAATTTAATTTGTCCATACAAAATATCCTGCAAAGACCGTGCAAAGTCCCTTGTTTCCAATGGCCTGCACGGTATGATGGTTTTAGCCTTGATCTGGGTCAATTCTCTCTTTAAATAAAGGAGGTTATGGATGGAGCTGCTCGATGCTGTGCTGCTGGCGAGAATTCAATTCGCTTTTACCATCGCGTTTCATATTATCTTTCCTGGCTTATCCATCGGATTAGCCGCTTATCTCGCTGTTCTTGAAGGCCTCTGGCTGAAAACCGGTAAATCGGTTTACCTCGCTGCATTTAAATATTGGCTCAAAATCTTCTCCATCATTTTTGGTATGGGCGTGGTGTCCGGCGTGGTGATGAGCTATCAGATTGGCACTAACTGGAGTGTCTTTTCTGATAAAACCGGTCCCGTGCTTGGTCCGCTTATGGGCTATGAGGTTCTGTCAGCCTTTTTCCTTGAAGCCGGCTTCTTAGGCGTCATGCTGTTTGGCATGAACAAAGTGGGGAAGGGCTTGCATTTCTTTGCTACCGTAATGGTTTCAATCGGTACCCTGATGTCTGCTTTCTGGATCCTGAGCGTTAATAGCTGGATGCAAACACCAACTGGCTATGCGATTAACGAGGTGGGGCAGTTTATTGTCGCAGACTGGTTCGAGGTGATCTTTAACCCTTCATTTCCTTATCGATTAGCGCACATGACAACGGCGGCTTTCTTGAGCACAGCCTTTTTGGTCGGTGGTGTCGGTGCCTGGCATTTGTTCAAGGCTCGCAAGAAAGGGGAGCGCAATGAAGTGGCGCGCTTGATGTTCTCCATGGCAATGTGGATGGCAGCCCTGGTTGCACCTCTGCAATTGCTGATTGGCGATCTGCATGGGCTCAACACCTTGGAGCATCAGCCCGCTAAAGTCGCGGCAATGGAAGGCAATTACCACACTCAAAAAGGTGCACCGCTGTATTTATTTGGTTTGCCGAATAGCGAAACAGAGACCGTTGATTACGCCATCAAAATCCCCAAAGCAGCCAGCTTTATTCTGACTCATGATCCTGATGGTGAGCTGGTTGGCCTCGATCAATTTCCCAAAGATGAATGGCCAAATGTGCCAATTGTGTTCTGGAGTTTCCGCCTCATGTTGGCGATTGGTATGGGCATGATTGCGATAGGTTTCTGGAGTCTGTATTTACGCGCTCGCAAGAAACTTTATGATTCGCCCATGCTGTTGCGAGTAGCCATTGTGTTCGCTCCGTCTGGCATTATCGCAACCCTGGCTGGCTGGTTTGTCACCGAAGTAGGGCGCCAACCTTATACGGTTTACGGCTTGTTAAAAACCGCTGACTCGGCTTCACCGCTAGATGCACCAGCGGTCGCCACCTCATTACTGGCCTTCATGCTGGTTTACTTTATCGTGTTTGGAGCGGGTGTCTGGTACACCATGCGCTTGATGGGCAAGCGGCCATCGCAAGTCATCGAAGTCGATGACGATTCGCAAACTACCGTGTTCCTATCCAATCGGGTGGCCAGTAAGTCTGATGGCACAGCAGATGGTAAAAAAGGGAGGGTGACCAATGATTGATTCTATGACGATTGCGTCTTCAGGCATAGATTACGCTATGATCTGGGCCGGGCTGATTGCCTTTGCAGTGCTCGCCTATATTATCCTCGACGGATTTGATCTGGGTATTGGCATTCTGTTCCCCTTTATCAAAAGCAAAACCGATCAAGAAACGGCCATGAATTCGGTGGCGCCCATCTGGGATGGCAACGAAACCTGGCTGGTGCTCGGTGGTGGCGGCCTCTTTGCCGTATTCCCATTAGCCTATGCAGTGATTATGCCAGCCCTCTACATGCCGATTATTGTAATGTTGCTCGGTTTGATCTTCCGTGGTGTGGCCTTTGAGTTTCACTGGCGCACCAAAAACTCGCAAGACTGGTGGGATCGCGGTTTCTTCCTCGGTTCGTTGGTTGCTACTTTGTGTCAGGGCATCGCGCTCGGCGCATTGGTGCAGGGCATTACCGTTGCTGATCGTGCCTATGCTGGCGGTTGGTGGGATTGGTTAACACCCTTCAGTATCACAACCGGCATTGCCTTAGCAGTGGGTTACGTGCTGTTGGGGGCAACCTGGCTCAATATGAAAACCACAGGCGAACTACAAAAACAGTCCGTTCAATTTGCCAAAATCGCAGCCTGGCTGACCTTGCTCTTTATTGGCATCATCAGTCTGTGGATGGTGTTTATCGAACAGCAATACTTGCATCGCTGGTTTGATGCGCCGAATCTTTACTACTTGATCATTGTGCCATTAGCTGTGTTGTTCTGCGGTTTTCAGCTACTCAATGGCTTGCGCAAAGGTCGTGAAAATAGCCCATTCTTTTATGCTATTGGTCTGTTTGTACTGAGTTACATCGGTATTCTAATCAGCTTCTATCCTAATCTTGTACCGCCTTCGATTACCATCTGGCAAGCAGCCGCTCCGGATGATAGTTTGAAATTCCTGCTAGTGGGCGCGGTAGCATTACTACCGATTATTATTGGCTACACTGCTTATGCATACTGGGTCTTCCGCGGTAAGGTTAAAGCGGATGAGGCTTATCACTGATGAACCAGGATAAGGTTGATGAGAAAAGGCAAGTCGACAAACCCGCCTGGAAAAAGATCCTGTGGTTTGTTGGCTTATGGTTATCCGGGGTTTTAACCCTGGCAACCATTGGTTATGGCATCAGGCTTTTTCTGGGGTAACGAAGAAGTAGGAAAACAATATGAATCTTAATCAAGTTACACTACCCGTAAATGACATACCGAAAGCGACAGAATTCTACCGGCGGCTGGGTTTTGTGCAGATCGTCGATTCGCCGCATTATGCTCGGTTTGAGTGTCCTGCTCGTTCTGATAGTCCTGAGCCCTCAACTTTTTCTCTGATGCTGGAGCCAGAAACCAACGGCTCGGGCGCAACCATTTACTTTGAGCATGAAGCTCTCGATGAGTGGGTTGATGAGCTTATTGAAAAAGGTTTTGAGTTTGAGCAATTGCCAACTGACATGAGCTATCTGTGGCGAGAAGCCATTCTTCATGATCCCAGTGGCAATAAGATTAAATTGTATTGGGCTGGCGACAACAGGCTCAATCCGCCATGGCGAGTCGAAATAAGCTAAGCTTTTCCATTGTTATGACTAAAAGTCATATTTCTTGATATATATCAAGATTCTCTAATATTTTGCTAGTTAATGAATAACCCTACAATATATCTGTGTTAAAATTAACCAAGCTCTGGTATAAAACTAGCGCTTCCTAGGGACTTGGGGATGTTATTGTGTACTCATTGAGTGCAATTATGGATAAGTTGCCATGAGTTAATAGCGGGTTCTCCTTTCTTCTTTGAGCCTGCTTTATCATCCATAATCGATATAGTAATGGCAAAGAACACTGTTCAAAAGAGTACAGTTACTAAGAGCACAGTTTCTAAGAGCACTGACTCTATTTCATCCGATCTGCTCGCCGAAGCTTTGAAAGCAACGGTGGATGGCATTGTCATATCAGAAATTATTGGTGATGGTTGTCGCATCATTTTTGTTAATCCCGCCTTTGAATCATTAATCGGCTATACTGCAGATGAAGTGATTGGTAATGATTATTGGCTTTATATTCAAGGCACTGAAGAGCAGCCAGAAATTGAAACGTTACGTCAAACGATTGCTAATCGAGAATCATGCCGCGTCACTTTCCGCAATCATAAAAAGTCCGGCGAACCTTTCTGGAGTGAGTTGAGTATTTCTCCGGTGTTTTCTGGTAATGGTCAGTTAACGCATTACATCGCAGTACAAAAAGATGTGACCCAGAGAGTCGAAAAAGAGCAAAGCATTCAGGAAAGGCACGAAAGCCTTTTGAGTTTGAAGGATGAGTTGCAAGAACTGGCTAGCCGTGATGCTTTAACCGGTTTACATAATCGCCGTTACTTTGCGCAGGAACTGGATCGTTTGTGGGCAGTACATCAAAGGCTCGAAGCAACCATGGCAGTAATCTTTATCGATATTGATAGCTTCAAGTTGTACAACGATCACTATGGTCATCTGGAAGGCGACAAAGCTTTGAAAGCAGTGGCCGGTGTTATTGCTGAAAGTTTCTCCCGAAAAGCAGACCTGGTTGCTCGGTTTGGTGGTGAGGAATTTGTGGTTGTCGCAACCTTGGAAAATGGGGTCGATTGTTTATTGCAGCACCTTGAGCAACTAAGACAATCTATCATCGATCTTAAAATTGAAAACCAATATTCAGCGGTTAGCCCATATCTCACTATCAGCACCGGCGTTTGTTACGGAATCCCCCCTAAAGACTCCAGTTCCTCATTGTTCACCCGTGATGCAGATATTGCCATGTATCAAGCCAAGAAAACCGGTCGTAATCGTATCGAAGTGGTCAGTTACGAGCCCGATGAAGAGCTAGTCCTAAAACCTGCTTCCTGATCTTGCCAACCAAGTCTAAGCTGATCCAGAATGGCACATGCTTAGACAAATCGAATCCATCATTTATTGTCCTTATTGCGGTGAGCCGCAAACCATCCTTATTGATCCCTCCATTATGCAACAGTCGTATATTGAAGATTGTCAGATCTGCTGTCGTCCTATTGAGTTTCAAGTGCAGGTTTCCGCTGACGGCGAAGATGTCAGTATCGTGACGGGAACAGACAACGAATAACTATGCACTCCACGTATACCAGCTATCAATTTCTATGCGTTGAAGTTATTTCTAACGCGACCTAAGCTAACTCCTGTAAACCAAACTTAAGGAGTTGTTATGTTAATTCGTCGAGCTAATGAGCGTGGGAACTTTGACTTCGGTTGGCTGAATACTTCGCACACCTTTTCCTTCGGGCATTATTACGATCCGAAGTTTATGGGTTATGAAAGCTTGCGGGTGATTAACGATGACAAGGTTCGCGCGGGTGCTGGCTTTCAAACCCACGGCCATCAGAATATGGAAATTGTCTCTTATGTTTTAGAGGGTGCCTTGGCGCATAAAGACAGCATGGGCAATGTGGAGCGACTCCCAGCAGGTGAGTTCCAGTTAATGAGTGCTGGCACCGGTGTCACTCATAGTGAATACAATCCATCGAAAACTGATGATTTGGAGTTTTTGCAAATCTGGATTATGCCGAATGAGTATGGCATCGAGCCGGGTTATCAACAAAAAC
>JAPHRL010000301.1 GCA_026195755.1 Kangiella sp.
CCCTAGCGACCGAACAGAAGGCTCTGGCGGTCAATCTGAATCCTACTCAGTACGGAACCATTGTTGAAATTGGCGCGGGGCAAGAAGTTGCGCGTCAGTTTTTCTCAGCGGGCGCTGCCGCGGGAACCATTGCCAAAACCATGTCGGCTTACGACATGCAGGTCAGTGATGATATTTATGGTAAGGCCGGGCGCTATGTTAGCCGCGAGCGCGTCGAGCAGATGCTGGTGCATGAATATGATCTTCTGCATTCGCGACTGGATGATGTGCGATCTAAAGATACTCAGTATTTCAGTTATGCGGCAACGGTTACTGCCCGCAGTTACAGCCAGAAGAACGAATGTCATGGCTGGATTGGCATTCGCATGCAATTAGAGCCGAAGGCTCCGCCCAGCGAAATTGTCATGCACGTTCGAATGCTGGATGAAACCAATAAAGAGCAATCGGAAGCACTGGGTATTTTCGGCGTTAACGTGGTTTATGGCGCATTTCATTATCACAAAGATCCAAAAGTTTTCATCGAGTCGTTACTGGATAATCTGGTCAATGACTTTGGGCAAAAACGCATCGAAGTGGACCTGATTCATTTTGCTGGCCACACCTTTGAAAAAGTCGAAAACCGCTTGATGAATTTGCATCTGGTTCGTTCATGGTGTTGTCGTGCAGTGATGTTCGACGCGAAGGGCAGTTCAGAAGTTCCTGGCAGCATGTTGCGTAAAAAAGACGTGTTGGTGATTCGTGGCTCTTTTAAGCCACCAACCAAAGTTCACGTCGACATGACTCAGGCTGCCATGAAGCAATTTCTGGAAGAAGAGGGCGTGCAGGGCGATGAAGTGTTCACCGTTGCCGAAATCACCATGGCAGAATTGGCCAATGATGGCGAAACCGATGATACAGGATTTCTGGCGCGCGTAGACTTGCTCAATAAACTTGGCTACAACGTACTGATTTCCGATTACCTGCGCTTCTTCCGTTTGCGCTCCTGGATGCGTCGCTATACGCAAAATCGAATTGGTATCGTACTCAGTATCCTCGATTTTGATCAGCTGTTTAATGAGTCTTATTATGACGGCCTTGAAGGCGGTATTCTCGAAGCGATGGGTAAATTGTTTTCCGGCAACACCAATGTTTATGTGTACCCAACACGAATTGGTGGCCAGTTAGTCACTCTCGACAATGTCGAAGTCGCCGAAAACACAAAGTACTTATTAAAGCACCTGACTGAAAACAAACATCTCGTCGCCACTAAAACCTGGAACGACGAAAACCTGCACATATCCGCTCGCAACATCGCCAAAGAAATACCGCTCGGCCAGGGAGACTGGGAAAAGCAGCTGCCTGACCCCATACGCGATGAAATCAAAGCGCGCTGCATGTTTGGGTATTGTGAGCTTCCGGAAGAGTAGGCGGGGCTTTCCTGAAGTAAAATATTGTTTTAACGTAGGGTGCGTCGTGACGCAGATCCTGCCCTAGGGGTGCCGTTGAACTAATCGGCACTAAGAGAGGTGCGTCACGACGCACCCTACTACTGAATGGGAAGACCTCTGGAATAATATTTGTTCTTAGTAATAGTTCAATTCAGGTTCAACTATTTAAGAAAGAGCAGATCCTGACTTTCGTCAGGATGACATACCGCTAGTGATTTGCACTATATTTCGAGGCTTGTCATTCCAAACTAGATTTGGAATCTGCTCTTTGTTTCTCAAGATGGGATATAGCTATTAATAAACTGCTCGTTGCATTCTTTATGCCACTATCTTAAGGTTTGTTCTAAACAACAAATATTAATAATAAGTAACCCGAAATTGACCACTCTAAAAACTCTCCTTGGTACAATGCGTTTACCTTTTCTATTACTGACACCAGCGTGTGTATCGGTTGCTATTGGTACTGCATTTTGGCAAACAGGGGAGTTGAATGGTTTTCATGTATTGCTGATCTTGGTGGGGGCTTTGTCGGCGCATATCAGCGTTAATGTATTCAATGAGTATTTTGACTACAAAAGCGGTTTGGATTTGAAAACTGAACGCACGCCTTTCAGTGGTGGGAGTGGTGCTTTGCAGGCTAATCCTGAGGTAGCTAAGGCTGCTTTATGGTTTGCCTGGGTCACTTTTGCGATTACTGGCTTTATTGGGTTCTACTTTATTGGTGTGCATGGCTGGCAGCTGTTACCGCTTGGCTTGTTTGGGTTGTTACTCCTTATTACTTATACCACTTGGTGGGTTTATCGCCCTTTGATGTGTCTTGTTGCACCGGGTCTTGGCTTTGGCATATTGATGATTATGGGAACGCACTTTGCTTTAACCGGTGAATATAGTCTGGTGGCTTTTGTAGCATCCTTGCCTGCGACTTTTTTAGTGAGCGGTTTACTGCTACTCAATCAATTCCCTGACGTAGAAGCGGATAAGTCTATTGGGCGAAAGCACTTTCCCATAACCATTGGTTTTAGAAAAAGTGCGTTAGTTTTAGGTTGTTTCTATCTTTTGACTTATCTGGCTGTGATTTTTGGTGTGGCAGCGCAACAGCTGCCAACCTATTGCTTACTCGCATTAACAACAGCACCATTGGCGTTGAAAGCATTTCGTGAAGCTAAAGACTTCAAAGGGGATATTTCTCAATTAATCCCTGCAATGGGCATGAATGTTGCTGTGACGCTTTTAACACCTGTATTGCTGGCTGTTGGCTTGTTTATTGGATAAATTTTATTTCGCTGGTAAAGTGCTGAATTCCACTTTGATTTAGCTGAAATGGAATTTTGTATGTCGACGAAAACTATTGCTAATAAAAAAGTCTCCGGCGGAGTCGTTCATGAGCTCCCTGAAGATTTGTTGAGCAGTTTGGTGAATGATTCTGAGGCTCTTGCCTTTTGGGAAGATATCACGGAGCTTGCTCGGAATGAATGGATTTGCTGGGTGGAGGATGCCAAAAAAGCCGAAACTCGTCAGCGTAGAATCGAGCGAGTTGCCAATGATCTTAAAAACGACAAGCGAAGACCTTGCTGCTGGCCGGGATGCAAACATCGAGAAAGGACTGGTAAGGCATGAATTCTATAATTTTTAAATTTGGTATTACTTATGACCATTAATTGCCCTTGTCGCATTAAAGAAAAGACTATCCTAATGGCTTATAGCGATTGCTGTGAGCCTTTTCATTTAGAAAGTGCTTTACCTGAAACTCCTGAGCGATTAATGCGCTCTCGATACTCTGCTTATTATTTAGGATTGGGGCAGTACATCTTTGATACTCATCATGCTAACTTTCGTGGTAATGTTTCGGTAGAGGACTTCGAGCTAAGTGCTAAATCAACTCACTGGTGTGGTCTTGAGGTGGTTCGTGCGGAGCAGGAGGGTGACTCTGGTCTGGTGGAGTTTAAGGCTTATTTTCTCGATAAGGAGAAGTTGCACTGCTTACATGAAGCTTCCAATTTTGTTCGTGAGGATGACCGATGGTTGTATACTGATGGTGACTTCAAGCCCAAAACTGTAGTTAAAATTTCAAGAAACGATCCTTGCCCATGTGGCAGTGCCAAGAAAGCGAAAAAATGTTGCTTAAAATAAACTGCCCACTAAACCCTTTTCTGCTAATCTGCATCTAAATGAAGTCACACGGCAATTAATAAGCTATTAAAACAATAAGTTAGGAGAAGGGATGATTGAAGTTCGGGGTATTTCTAAACGCTATGGCGATTTGCAAGCTGTAGACAATCTTTCGATTACCATTGAGAAGGGGCATATCTTTGGCCTGCTGGGACCTAATGGCGCCGGTAAAAGTACAACCATTTCAATGATGTGCGGCCTTATTACTCCTGATCTGGGCACTGTCCAGCTCAATGGTGAAAAACCTACTGATAAAGCGACTAAACATAAAATTGGCTTGATTCCACAGTCGATTGCTTTGTATGAAGAATTGACGGCGCTAGATAATTTGAGTTTTTTTGCTGATTTATACGGCTTATCAGCAAAGACCAAGAATGAACGTATGGAGTGGTCATTGCAGTTTGTGGGTTTGCAGGATCGGGCCAAAGACACGGTGAGTGAATATTCCGGGGGTATGAAACGTCGCTTGAATTTAGCTGCTTCTTTATTGCATGACCCCGAGTTTATTTTTATGGATGAACCAACGGCGGGGGTCGATCCCCAGTCACGCAATAAATTATTTGAAAGCGTTCTAGAACTAAAAGATTTAGGCAAAACGATTATCTATACCACCCATTACATGGAAGAGGCGGAAAAGCTTTGCGACCGGGTTGGGGTAGTTGATAAAGGTCAGTTGCTGGCACTGGGAACGGTCGATGAGTTGATTGAGCAACATGGGGGTGACTCAAGCGTAAATATAAGTTCCGAGCAGGGTGAAGAGAGCTTTATGACGGCTAATCCCGTGAATGACTTGATGGCCCGTTTAAGAGAGTTAACCACTGTGGATAATTTAAGCTTGCGACGTCCTAACCTTGAGACGGTCTTTTTAAATTTAACCGGTAAGCAATTGAGGGATTAATATGAGAGCTGTTATAGCCTTAATGAAAAAAGATATTAAATTGCTATTTAAAGATAAAATGGCTGTGTTTTTTACCTTTATTTTCCCTTTATTGTTCGCTTTCTTCTTTGGCTCAATCTTTTCTAGCAGTGGTGGTGCGCAAGGATTGAAAGTTGCAGTGACTGATTTAGACCAAACGGAAAAGTCACAAGTATTCGTGGAGCAACTTAATGAGGCCAGCGAATTTAGGGTGACTGTAACCGATGAAGCCAGTGCGAAGGAGCTAGTTCGAACCGGTAAGCAGGTTGCTTTCATAATTTTGCCGGAAGGTTTTGGCGAAAATTATGGTGGGATCTTTAGCGGAGAACCTCCTGAAATTTTAGTTGGTATTGATCCTGCACGAAAAGCTGAAGCTGGCTATTTGGAGGGCTCTTTGATGAAGTTAGGCATCAAGCGCTTTGAGCTTGCATTTTCGGATGCTAATGAAATGATTAAGCAGCTGGACTTTTCGATAGATGATATTCAGCAAAGTGATGATATGCCTGCTGAGTGGAAGTCATTGTTGAGTGATTATCTACCCAAGTTTAAAGAGCTAACCGAGCAAGAACTTGCTAAGCAACCTGATGGTGCTGGTTCGACTGGCTTGAATTTTGGTTCCGATGGCGACAATCCGATGATGCCTTTGAAGATAACCAGGGAAGAAGTAATGGTACAAAAGACAGGGCCAAGAAATGCCTTTTCGATCACTATTCCACAAGGCGTGATCTGGGCGATTATGGGCTGTGTGATTGGTTTTGCGATTAGTCTAGTGCGCGAAAAAACCTTGGGTACTATAGATCGTTTAGCAATGGCGCCAATTAGTCGCACTCAAATCCTGGCAGGCAAGGCACTGGGTTGTTTCGCGGCACAAGCAATGGTGGTGACAATGCTGTTCACTATTGCTTACTTTATACTGGATGTACGCTTTGATTTTATCAAGCTGATCTTGGCCGTTCTTGCTGCCGGAATCTGTTTTGTTGGTGTCATGATGTTCTTCGCATCGATTACCAAAACCGAACAATCGGTTGCCGGTATGACCAATGCATTTCTGATCCTGATGGGGATGATAGGTGGCGCCATGATTCCGCTATTCGCCATGCCAGGCTGGATGCAATCGGTTAGCCATATCAGTCCTGTTAAGTGGGCTATTTTGGCATTTGAAGGCGCTATATGGCGAGACTTTAGTTATATCGAGATGATGACGCCGCTAGCTATTTTGACTGCAATAGGGCTGGTGACCTTCTTTATCGGAACTCGTATGCTAAAATTGAAACAGGCATAGTTCTTGAAAATACGGGTGCTCATTTGCTAATTATGAGGGCTGCAAGTTTGGATAGGTGTTGATTATTACCACCAAGAACCCATTTATATTGAGCTAAGACGCGCACAAAATATAGCAATCAAAATCTTGGATGATTTTGATAAGAATTTTCAGCACAGGGACGTGATGTAAATTCTGGTGCGTTAAGTATTTTGGGGGTGGCGAAGGTAGTCACGCAAAGCGTGACCTCAATATACGGGTGGTCTTCTTTTATGAAGTACATCCCTGTACTTCACCCTTCGGGCTAGCTTCGCTATTCAAAATCGTTCCAGACGATTTTGTGGTTACTTAGAGCAAGACAAATTTGTC
>JAPHRL010000140.1 GCA_026195755.1 Kangiella sp.
CGTAGGTGGCTTAGCGTGGCAAGTGCCTGTTCATATTGTCTGTGCTGCATTTGTAGTTGCGCCTGAGTCAGACCAATTGCAACCTGGGCATCGGGCTGTGTTTTGGCAGCGATATGCAAATAGTGATCGCGCGCTTTATCATCGCCCTGTTCCTGAGCGGCGCGAGCGGCGGCTAAATAATTGACCAATTTTGTATTACGAATTTTGGCACCGTTGATTAATAGTTTCTCTGCTGTTTTCCAGTGACCTTCGGCCAGAGCAATCATACCGTCGATGGTATTCTGACGAGCTTTACGTAGGTTGCGGTCCCCGAACCAGTTGAGCGTCAGGTTGCTGGTGCGCAGTAAATAACGAAGCAAAAGCCAGACTAACCATAAAAGTACTAATCCGAGAATAAGCAGACCTAAAGCCACATTGTTTTTAAATTCAATGGCGGTTTTATCGAGCAGAATGTAGGTTGAGCCGGGGATCTTGCTGATCAGCGGGCCAATAATCAGACCACCGAACAGGCCAAATAGTAAATACCATTTTAACTTCATTGCGCTACCTCCTCAGAGGTTGCTGGCGCTGTTTCCTGTTCTGGTTCTTGCACAGAGCGCGAAGCCTGGCGTCCAGTCAGCTGTTCAATGGCGCGCAATGATTCCAGTTGTTGCGGCAAATTAAGCGCCACGCTCATCTGCACTAATTCGTCCAGTTGCTGCATGAAGGCAGTGGTGGTTGCAGGTTCGCTTTGGAAATATTGACTAATCCAGTCTTCGATTTCGCTGAGTGCGCTTTGATACATGGCATCATTGTGTTGAATGGCGGCTAGCTGTGCTGTCTGTAAATTCAACAGTATGTTTTGGCGCAGCAGGGCATCGTGCTGAGGCGAGATAAAAGGTTTCATCGATTCGTCGTAATGATGCACTGTGTAGTACTGGCTCAGTGCGGAACTGAATGAATCTTTAAAGCGTTGCCAGCCAGAGGTTTCTTCTTCGCCGGTGACATCATTTTCTTCAGTTGTTTCAGTTTCTTCGCCATCCGGTAATTGCACGGTGGCTAACTCAAGTTCTTCAACCAGCGGCTTTAGGCTTTGCAACTTAATCGCCACGCCTTCAATGTCGAGCGCACCACTAGCACGCACGGCATTGATGTCATTGTTAATAGCCTGGCGCAAAGACTGCAGGCTGGAATCATTCATGGCTAACAACTGACGGTCAGCGGCCTGTAATAAACCAACGATGGTTTTGGCGTTGTCGGTGTAGTGCAATTTGTAGGAAGCCTGACGGATAAGATACTCGGCTTCAGCCAGCATCCATTGATTCTGTTGCTCGTCGGTTGACGTGATTTTCTGTTGGGTTTTCTTGAGCTCGTTTTGTAACTGCTCAAGTTGCAACGACAGTTGATGATTAACTTGCGACAGCTCATTGGCCTGCTGCCTGCTATCACTTTCAAGGCTGTCGATAACATTTTGTTGCTGCTGTACCTGCTGATTGAGTCGATCAAGCGTACTGGCTTTGTTTTGCGCTGTCTGATAATTGTTCCAAAGAGTCCAGCCGTAATAGCCGCCAGCACCAATAATCGCCAGAATAATAACGATGATGATCCACTTGATGGGTGATGATTTTTTGGCAGCCGAAGCATTAGTTGGTGGTGTCTTTTTATCAGAGTGAGCGCCAGAGTGAGCACCAGAGTTTGCGCCTGAGCTAGTAGCCTTTTTGTTTTGAGTGGTTGTTGATGGAGAATCACTGGAGCTTTTATCTGACTTGGCAGAGCTACCAGCCTTAGAGTCATTGCTTGAGGTCGCTTTGTTGTCGTCCTGGCTGGCAGGCGTGGTCTCTTGCTTAACCGTATCTTTTGCGTCCTTATCCTTTTTGCTCATAGGTTCTCTCTCTTTACTTATTCGTTATCAGGAATAAAACATTACCGGCTGAATAGCGCGAGTTTTGAGTCAGGGCTTTTGCCACTCGGAACAGGCGCGGATGACTTCAGCGTTAGATGCGTCTTTTGCAGTATAACAATTTGTATAGCCCTTTTGTCGAGCCAAATCACTAATTCGCGCGCTACCGCCGATAATAACCACCTGTTCGGGGTTAA
>JAPHRL010000287.1 GCA_026195755.1 Kangiella sp.
AGAAAGTGCCTGTCTCAATTTATCTGGTTAATGGTATTAAACTCCAAGGTCAGATCGAATCTTTCGATCAATTTGTGATTTTGTTGAAGAACACCGTTAGCCAAATGGTTTACAAGCACGCAGTTTCAACCGTTGTACCGATTCGTAACGTTCGTAGCCATTATGGGCAAAACGGCGATAACGGCAATGGTGGTCCTGATAACGATCACAACATGGGTCCTCAAGGCGGCGGTATCGGCCCGGGTCCTATGACTGGTGGTGGTTTCGGTAGCGGACCAATGGGCGGGATGTAAGTTTTAATCTCACCAAATACAAGATCTATATAGCTTTACACAAAGCCATCTGTCGATAGTTATCGGCCGGTGGCTTTGTTGTCTTAATTTCTTTATTATTAGGGCTGTTGACCCTGGTCACTAAACCTTTCTATTATTATCGCAGCGAACAGGTTCGCATGTTGAGGTGATTTCTTGTTTGACCGACACAGTGGTGGCGAATCTGCCATCTTGGTACATATCGATTTTCAGCAGTCTGCGAGTCAAGACAAACATCAAGAAGATCTGCAGGAATTTGTTGAGTTAGTCCGTTCCGCTGGATTAGATGTGATGGATATCATTACTGCTAAGCGCTCCAGTCCGGATCCTAAGTATTTTATTGGTAGCGGTAAAATTGACGAAATTAAGAGCGTGAAAGAGGCGACCGAGTCTAATGTCATTATTTTTAATCACAATCTTTCGCCAGCTCAGGAACGTAATATTGAGCGAGCAGTTGAGGCTCGAGTCATTGACCGTATTGGTCTGATCCTGGATATTTTTGCTCAGCGAGCTACTACCTTTGAAGGTAAGCTCCAGGTTGAGTTAGCTCAGTTGCGACATTTATCGACACGCTTGATCCGAGGGTGGACTCACCTGGAACGACAAAAGGGTGGTATTGGTTTGCGTGGCCCAGGTGAAACTCAGCTAGAAACTGATCGACGCTTGTTGCGTGAGCGTATCAAGTATATCGATAAGCGCCTTGAGAAAGTTTCCAAGCAGCGCGAGCAAGGACGACGCTCGAGAAAGCGCTCAAACATTAAAACGGTATCTATTGTGGGTTATACCAACGCCGGAAAATCAACGTTATTCAATTACTTAACAACCGCTGGCGTGTTGGTCGAAGATAAGCTGTTCGCAACTCTTGACCCGACACTGCGCCGTATCAGTTTGCCACAAGGTACAGATGTGATTATTGCCGACACGGTAGGTTTTATTCGGCACTTGCCTCATGAGCTGGTCGCAGCTTTTCGCGCAACTTTGGAAGAGTCGGTTGAGGCAGACGTGTTATTGCATGTGATTGACGCGGCCAGTGAACGCCGCGATGAAAATATGGAGCAGGTAGAAGAGGTGCTGACTGAGATTGGTGCTGAGACGATTCCTCGCCTGGAGGTTTATAATAAGATCGATCTTATTGAAGGTGCCGAGCCGCATATTGACCGAGACGACAAGGGGCGTCCGATTCGCGTCTGGATTTCGGTCATCAAAGAGCAGGGTATTGAGCTGCTACGTCAGGCTCTGGAAGAGTTGGCGCAGGAAGAACAATTCAACGCAGAGCTTCGAATTCCGCCTCAGCAAGGGCGATTGCGCGGCTTACTCTATGAATTACAAGCAGTTGAATCCGAAAACACAGGTGACAATGGCGACATTTTATTGACAGTCAGTTTGCCAAAATCGGACTGGATCCGTTTGGGTCGTCAGCTTGAGGAAGACCTTACACCTTTTGTGGTGAATGTATAAACTCTGCTGATTTGTAACATAATGCCCGATTTGCCTTGAAAGGGGGGCGACTGCTCCCTACAATTCGGGATAGATTTTTTTAATAGTGAACTGGAGATGACTATGGCCTGGAATGAACCGGGTAATAACAACGATCAAGACCCGTGGGGCAAAAAACGTCCTAACAATGAGAGCGACCTCGAGAAATTACTAAGACAAACTGGCGAAAAGTTCGGCGGTATTTTTGGTGGCGGTAAGGGCAATGGCAAAGGCGGCTCAGGTAAAAACAGTAACATTACTTTTATCATTGGTTTTTTGGTACTGGTGGCGATTTATTTATTTAAATCAGCTTATACCGTCGATGAAAAGCAAAATGCTATTGTTTTAACTCTGGGTAAACACACTCGTACTGATACTGCTGGGTTGCATTTTGCTTTCCCTCCGGTTCAACAGGTTTACTTAATTGATGTTGAGAGCATTAAAGATGTTGAAGTCGAAGGGATCATGTTGACCAAAGATGACAACGTAGCAACCGTCAAAGTAAAAGTTCAGTATCGAGTGAATGATCCATTAAATTATAAATTTAATGTGGTGGATCCGGTTGAAACATTGAAGCATGCAACTGAAGCGGCTCTACGTCAGGTGATCGGACACACTCGTCTACAAGATGCACGTACTGACAAGAAAGAAGAGGTTCGTAAGAATGTTGAAACTGAGTTGAAATCAATTCTTAAGCCTTATAATGCCGGTATCGAAATTTTCCGCTTGAACTTGATCGGTAACGTGGATGTCCCTCCTTCTGTAAAACCAGCTTTTGATGATGCCATTAAAGCAGAGGAAGATCAGCGTGCTTATATTGAGCAGGGTGAGGCTTATCGAAGTAAGCAAATTCCGTTAGCGGAAGGTCAGGCTCAACAGTTGATACAGCAAGCGAACTCTTACCGTGCTCGCATTATCGAAAAGGCAGCCGGTGAAGTGGCTCGATTTGAGAAGCTGTTACCTGAATATATGGCTGCTCCAAAAGTGACGCGTCAGCGCTTGTATATTGAAACGATTGAAAGCGTATTGAGCAAGTCCAGCAAAATCATGTTGGATGTAGAGGGTAGTAATAACATGACCTATATCCCGCTCGACAGTATTTTGAAGCGCAATAAGACTTCAAATTCTGAAACTGATAGCCAGAAGCAGTAATAGGAGACGAACATGAATAAGCTAATTTCGTTAATTGTAGTACTTATCATTGCTGCTATCGTAATCATGACATGTACCTTCAAGGTTAAAGAGTGGGAAACGTCGATTGTCTTGCAGTTTGGTGATATTAAGAAGAATGAAGAGGGTGCAGCAAAGCTGTATCAGCGTGGCTTCCACTTTAAATGGCCTGTTGCTGATAAAGTAATCACAATGGATAATCGCATCCAGACTTTTGATGGTGAATCAGATCGTATCGCTACTTCTGAGCAGAAAGATTTGATCGTAGACAGCTATATTAAATGGCGTATTAAAGACTTTGATCATTTCTACCGTCGTACTGGCGCTAATTATCGTGTAGCGGAAAGATTATTGGATAATACCGTTGAGAATGCTTTACGCGAAGAGTTTGGTAAGCGTACTCGTACTCAGGTTGTTTCCGGCGAGCGAGAGGAAGTGATGGGTTTGATGCTGACAGAAACCCAAAAAATTGCACCGGACTTGGGAATTGAAGTTGTGGATATTCGTGTTAAAACGATCAACCTACCGACCGAAGTCAGTGAGTCGATTTATAACCGCATGCGTAACGAGCGTGTCAAAATTGCCAATGCGCACCGAGCAGAAGGTGAGAAAGATCGTCAGATTATTATTGCCGAAACCGATGTTCAGATTCAGCGTATTCTAGCTGGTGCAGATCGTGAGGCTCGTGAGATTCGTGGTCAAGCGGACGCGGAAGCAGCTCAGGTGTATGCACAGACCTATAACAAGAATCCTGAATTTTATTCTTTCTTACGAAGTCTTGATGCTTATAAAGAGTCGTTCAAAAATGCAGATGACGTTATTGTTATCAAGCCTGATAGCGATTTCTTTAAGTACTTTAAAGACGTCGATGGAAAATAATATTATCAGTTAGTTTAAGGCCAGCTCAGCTGGCCTTTTTTAATCCAGGGGTACTCACTTTCCTTGGAATTTGCTGTTGCAGATTGCTAAAGAGGAAATATCAATGTCACAAGAAATCATGATTGCGCTAGGTTTGTTATTAGTTCTGGAAGGTTTTCTACCGGCAGTGATGCCAAAAGCGTGGAAACGTATGATGTGGGAAATCATGAAGCAGCCTGATAATAGCGTTCGAATTGGTGGCTTTTTCAGTATGCTCGCTGGATTGCTGTGGATTATCTGGGTGATATAGCTTCACTGAGCTATCTAAAACCTAGAAACTATCTGACTTTTATGGCTAACCTATTGATATTAAATGCCTCTTCGAGGCTTTTTCGAGTCGAACTCGATTTTTTCAAAAAAAGGGGGATTTTCGTGTTTTTTGACGGTAAAATGCGCGGTTTCCTGTCCTTTTTCGTGGCAATAAACCGATCAATCTACTAAGTAGAGAAAGAGTTAAAAATGGCACAAAGCGTTGTGGTACTAGGCACCCAATGGGGTGACGAAGGTAAAGGTAAAATCGTTGACTTGTTAACCGAGCAGGCGAGCGCAGTGGTGCGCTACCAGGGCGGTCATAATGCAGGTCATACATTGGTCATCAAAGGTGAGAAAACCGTGCTTCATTTGATTCCATCAGGAATCTTGAATGACGGCGTTATGTGTTACATCGGAAACGGTGTGGTGCTTGCTCCGGATGCCTTGCGAAAGGAAATGGATATGTTGCTTGAGCGAAATGTTCCAGTTATGGAACGTTTGCGTGTCAGCCCAGCCTGTCCTTTAATTCTTCCTTACCACGTAGCTTTGGACAATGCGCGTGAAGCATCACGCGATGCGCAAAAGAAGATCGGTACTACCGGCCGTGGTATCGGTCCTGCCTATGAAGATAAGGTGTCGCGCCGTGGTTTGCGGGTTGAAGATTTGTTTGACCTTCCTCGCCTAGAAGAAAAACTACGCGATATTATGAAGTTGCATAACTTCGTATTAACCGAATACTACAAAGCCGATGCTATCGACTTTGATGAAACATTAGCCTTGTGCAAAGAATACGCTGAATGGTTGAAGCCGATGGTTTCAGACGTACCAGCAATTCTTGCGGATATGCGTCGCGCAGGTAAAAAGTTAATGTTTGAAGGTGCGCAAGGTACCTTGCTGGATATTGACCACGGTACTTATCCTTTCGTAACTTCATCCAACACTACGGCTGGTGGTGTTGCTACCGGTGCTGGTGTTGGTCCTCGTCATATTGATTATGTATTGGGTATCACCAAAGCCTACACCACGCGTGTTGGTGGCGGCCCATTTCCAACCGAATTGTTCGATGATACTGGCAAGCATTTAGCTAAAGTCGGTAATGAATTTGGTGCAACCACTGGACGTCCACGTCGCTGCGGTTGGTTAGATGCGGTAGCACTAAAGCGTGCGGTTGATATTAACAGTGTGTCCGGGCTTTGCATGACTAAGCTGGATGTACTGGATGGTCTTGAGACGGTTAAAATCGCAGTGGAATATAACTGCCCAGTTAATGGCATTATGTATAATACACCAAGCTGCGCTGAAGACTATGAGCGTTTAAAACCGGTCTATATTGAGCTTCCGGGTTGGTCAGAAACAACCTTTGGCGCTAAGTCATTAGATGACTTACCGAAAAATGCTATCGACTTTATTGCTAAAGTTGAAGAGCTGGTCGGTGTTCCGGTTGATATTATTTCAACCGGCCCAGACCGCGTTGAAACGATAATTAAGCGTCATCCTTTCGAAGCTTAATAAGGAAAAACCTAAAGCGACCCGCGGGTCGCTTTTTTTATGGGCTAATAACTAATAAGAAGAAGGAATCATTATGTTTCTTACTAGCAATGGCAGAATTGAGAGCCTCGATTTAATGCGTGGCGTGGTTATCTTGATGATACTGGTCATCAATATTAATTATTTTTCCACCCCAAGTTTATTGCGCTATAACCCATTGGCGTTTGCAGAGTTTTCTAGTGTCGACAAATGGTTCTGGTTCTTCGAATATGCATTTGTAAAACAGCGTTTCATGACTATGCTGGCGGTATTGTATGGTGCTGGCATTGTTTTATTTGCCAATAAATATATTAAGCAGGATGCTTCACCAACCAAGCCATTTATTTTGCGCTCACTGTTGTTGATCATATTTGGTTTGATTCATGCCTACCTTATCTGGGATGGCGATATCCTGGTGGCCTATGCTGTCTGTGGACTTATCGTATATTGGCTGCGCAACCTCAAACCGGTGTTATTGATTAGTGTTGGTTTTATTTTAGCCTTTGGCGCTACCGCACCTGACATGTATGCGGCAGTGATGGCGATTGTTAACCCGCCAGAAACAAGCCCTTATTGGTTTGCAGATACCGAAACTCAAGAACAAATGTTAACGGCTTATCAGGGCTCCTGGTGGCAGTTAACGCCTGAGCGGGTTGAAAGGGCGATCAGCCGTCAGAGCTGGGACTTTCTATACTTTACGCTTTGGCGCTGTTCGGGCTTAATGATGATCGGTATGGGGCTGATCAAAACTGGATTTTTTGGCGGAGAGCGCAATCATAAGACGATTATGGGGTGGTGTTTGCTGATAGGCGTTCCAATTTCAGCGATAACTGCATGGCTCTATATCGAATCAGGTTTTTCCTATCAATTCTTTATGAGTTATTTATCCGTAAGCTTTTATATCGGCGGGCTGGTTCTGGCAATGGCTTATCTGTGCTTATTTGTTGTTTGGTCACAATCAAGTTTCACTCAGGGCCTGCAAAAATTGATGACACAAGTGGGGCGTATGGCATTCACTCTGTACATTATGCAAAGCATTATGTGCAGTTTTATTTTTTATGGTTATGGGTTGGATATGTATGGCAAAGTATCGCGCAGCGAATTGGTTTTAGTTACCTTAGCAATCTGGGCTATGCAGATACTGTTTGTTAAGTTATGGTTTAACTACTTTAAGCAGGGCCCTCTGGAAACGCTATGGCGAAAGGGTTACAGCTGGGGGCAAAGTTAATGAGTCAAGATTTACCGAAAGGTACTTATAAGCATTACAAAGGCAAACTCTACGAAGTGTTGGATGTGGCGCGGCATTCGGAAACTCTTGAATATTTCGTAGTCTATAAAACCCTGTATGGTGATTTTGATACCTGGATTCGTCCCTTTGATATGTTTACTGAGACTGTCGAAGTTGCTGGTGTTGAGGTTAAGCGTTTTCAGCTTGTCGAAGAAAAATAACAGCTCAGTATTAAAACCAAATAAAGCAACTCGCCTTTTTGCCCATGACATCAAAGCTGAGTCGCTTGCTTGCTGGTTTCTGCGCCAAGCCATAACAAATGTGCAGTGGTATCAAATGCTCTTCACGAGGATGGCAATAAAGTGCGCCTGGTGCATTTTGCCACTCCATCAAACGTTCAGCACGCTCAAACTCATGCAGCGAAGCGCTCATACAGGTTTCTGTTAACCACTCATCAAAAGATTCATTAAGCAATCGTGATTGCTGGTCAGATGCACCAAAAAAAGCTTTTAAATTGTGGAACGAGAAACCTGAGCCAATGATTAAAACATTGTCGGACAGTAAAGCTCTGAGGGCACGGCCGAGTTTTATGTGATCTGCGGGATCTAACCCATTGATAAGGGATATTTGAATGGTAGGGATATCCGCATCTGGGTACATGATTTTCAATGGTACAAACACGCCGTGATCTAACCCTCGATTATCTTCCATATGGCAGGCTACTTTCTTTGCTTCCAGCAACGATTGAATTCTTGCCGCCAGTTTTGGATTTCCTGGTACGGGGTACTGAATATGGTAGGACTCTTCTGGAAAACCATAGTAATCATAATAAAGTGAAAGCTTCTGGCTCGATGTGATACTAACCTCTGATGCCTCCCAGTGAGCACTGAAAACAATAATAGCTTCCGGTTTAGGCAGCTCTTTGGCTAATGATTGCAAGCTCTCCACCATTTGCTGGTGCGCAGCGTCACCGAGTAGCGGTAAAGGGCCACCACCATGAGAAAGAAATGCAATTGTCGCTTTTTGCTCAGCCATTTTATTACCACTAAACTAGAGTAGGTTAATGGTAGCTGATAAAAGGGAGGAGGGACTATAACCCAACGCACATAGTCACTGTGCGCTAATGTTATAACTGAAGATGTTTATGAATGAGTTGTGACATAGTTTCAGGTTGTGTTTGGAGAAGCATGTGAGTGGCTTCAACTACTTCAACCTGCAAATTGCTGCATAAATCTTCAAAGGCCTTGAGGTTATAAGCACTGACCAAGTTATCCATAGTCGCCTGTATATAGACACAGGGCACATCAATAACCTGACTCGGTTTGTGATAAGTACCAATGATCCTGATTCGCTTTTTAAGGTTTGAAAAGTTACCAGCAGCAATCGCTTTACGGAACAGGGCAATCAACTCAACTGAAGACCAGCGATTAAATAGAATATGGGCAATGACTTTGTCGGGAATAATATTCAGCAGACGAACTGGAAGAAAACGCCCGAGCTTGCCAATAAAACTAGGTGGCTGCAGGAAGCAGCCAAAGAAAAAAATTTGTTTGATACGAATCTTATTACGCTTAGCTAACTCGTATGCCAGTAGCCCTGAATATGACTCAACGATCAAAATAACTTCTTCATCGCCGACAGCCTGCTCAATAATCGAAACCTGATTCAAAATGCTCTGATCAGAATCCGTGGTTAGTGGCATCACCTCGACCGAAACATCAGCCTTGAAGGTGTTGACAAAAGGCTTGAATAAAACACCCGTGCCATCTACACCGGGTAGTAGAATGATTTTCATATATTGCTCATAAGGAACGTATGTAAATCAATACTACAGTAGAGATGGGAAATATATAAGGATAAAGGAAAAGAAAAGAAGCGCGGAATTAATCCGCGCGGCTCATGAATTTCTTTTCTTCGACGTTGATTTTAACTTTCTCGCCATTGGCGATGTATTCTGGAACCTGAATGGTTAGGCCGGTGGCGAATGTGGCTGGCTTGGTGCGAGCGGTGGCTGAGGCGCCTTTAATCGAAGGATCTGTTTGCTCGATGACCATTTCAACTGACTGCGGAAGTTCGAGGCCAATCACTTTGTCGTTAACCTGTACGACACGCAAGTCTTCGATGTCTTCGGTGATGAAGAGTAACTCGTCTTCAATATCTTCTTTATTGAAGGTGTACTGACTGTAGTCTTCTTTGTCCATGAAGATGACGCTGTCGCCTTCGGTGTAGGAGAAAGTCGCTGGGCGTTTGATCAGCTCGACGGTAGTGATCTGGTCGTCGCCTTTAAAACGTTCTTCAACCTTTAAGCCCGTTTGAACGTCGGTGAAACGCATTTTATACAAGGTTGCAGCGCCACGTGCGCTAGGGCTACTGACTTCAATATTCTTAACAACCAATAGTTTGCCATTGTATTCAACAGCCATATTACGCTTAACATCACTTGCTTTTGCCATGTTGAACTCTCGATTTATAGAGGTTAAAAATTGGGCATATTGTATGAGGATGTCAGGATATTGGGAATAGGGGGATGGAAATAAATGAGCGGTTGGTAGGTAAGGGGCACATCGCTAGCCTATAATTTAATGCTAACTCATCCAGTAAACTTGGTTGTAAAGGTCTGGTAGGGGCCGTTATAGGATGGGTTAGCTCTTTGAGCGTAACCCATCGCTTGATAAATTGATGGGTTACGGCTACCGCCTGGGTCTGCCCCATTGGGTAAGTCCATCCTATAAATTCTAAACAGATAGGTAGGGGCGGACCTGTGTGTCCGCCCAATTGTTCTAATTAAAGGATAAGCAGCTTACAGTGACTTCTTAAAAAACTCGGTCAAATCTTTCTTCAACTTGATCAAATCATGCTCACGGATATACATCATATGGCCTGATTCGTAGTAGTACATGTGCACATTGTCTTTGAGCTGTTTTGGTAAGCCCATGTGCGAAAAGGTGTACTCGGTAGCGAAGAAAGGTGTCGCAAAATCATAGTAACCATTGCCGACATAAACCTGCATGTCCGGGTTGCGTAACATGGCGGCAGTTAGCTTGTCGCTGATGTCACGGTTCTGGCGATAAAAATCTTCGTAGTTCCAGCTTTTCACACCGCCGCCGAGAATGTAGTAGGGCAGGTCTGACTTATAA
>JAPHRL010000246.1 GCA_026195755.1 Kangiella sp.
CGCTTTGCGATCCGTGAAGGCGGTCGTACAGTAGGCGCTGGTGTTGTTGCTAAAATTATCGAATAATCAATTGCAATTCAAATAAGGCAGGGTATAATTCCCTGCCTTAATTTTTGACAATCAGTTTTAGGCCAGTAGTTCAATTGGTAGAGCGTCGGTCTCCAAAACCGAAAGTTGGGGGTTCGAGTCCCTCCTGGCCTGCCACTTCTTCGATATTAATGAAGCTAAGTGGCTGATACTAAAGGTTTATTTCATGAGCGCACAGGCGACAAATACAGGTTCTAAATTAGACGGTTTGAAGTGGTTCTTTGCTTTCGCATTAATTGCTGCGGGAATTTATGGCTTCAATTATTTGTCTGAAGAGTCAATTTTAATTCGCACAGCCGTAGTTTTGGTGTCAGTAGTCCTGGCAATTGCTGTTGCTATGGCAACCGCTAAAGGTCAGGCGTTTTGGAAGTTTGCTCGTGAAGCGCGCACTGAACTGCGCAAAGTTATTTGGCCATCGTCGAACGAAACAGTTAGAACGACCATTGTGGTTATCATCATGATCATCATTCTTGGTTTGTTTTTAGCGTTAATCGACTGGCTAATAAATAGCTTCTTAATTAGTCCGATTATCGGCTAGGAGTTCTTGCATGGCACTACGTTGGTACGTTGTACAAGCCTTTTCAGGCTATGAAAACAAAGTCAAAACCATGCTGGAAGAACGTATTCAGCTAGCAGGTTTGGAAGACAAATTTGGCGAAGTTTTGGTCCCTACAGAAGAAGTAGTAGAGATGAGGGCTGGCCAAAAAAGACGTAGTGAGCGAAAGTTTTTCCCAGGTTATGTCTTAGTTCAGATGGATATGGATGAGGAATCGTGGCAGGTAGTTCGTAATACACCACGTGTAATGGGCTTCATTGGGGGTACTTCAGACCGCCCAGCTCCAATCAGCGAGAAAGAAGCCAATGCGATCTTGAATCGCATCGAAGACAGTGGAGATAAGCCTAAGCCAAAAGTATTGTTTGAACCAGGCGAAATGGTGCGAGTTACAGATGGCCCGTTTGCAGACTTCAACGGAGTTGTTGAGACTGTAAATTACGAAAAAAGTCGCTTGCAAGTGTCGGTCTCTATCTTTGGACGCTCAACTCCTGTAGAATTGGAGTTTAGCCAAGTCGAAAAGGGCTAGGCAGCATAGTTAATTCAGCGTATCTCTGTTTGGGAAACCAAGACGGGGAGCGCTTTATTGTCTTTTTAAAAAAGACATTTTTTGTTAAACCGGGGAGCTAGCAAACCTAGCGCTTGAACCCAAATTGAGGTGAAACATGGCTAAGAAAGTCGAAGCTTATATTAAGCTACAAGTAGCAGCCGGCATGGCTAATCCTAGTCCACCAGTTGGTCCTGCTTTGGGTCAGCATGGTGTGAACATCATGGAATTCTGTAAAGCTTTTAACGCACAGACAGAGAAGCTAGAGAAAGGTCTTCCTACTCCAGTTGTCATTACTGTGTATAACGATCGTAGCTTTACATTCATTACTAAAACCCCTCCTGCAGCGATTCTTATTAAGAAAGCATTGGGTCTTAAATCTGGTAGTGCGACTCCAAATACGAAGAAAGTAGGCAAGATTACTCGTGCTCAATTAGAAGAGATCGCTAAAACTAAAGAGCCAGATTTAACTGCTGCAGATATGGATGCGGCCGTTAATACTATCGCTGGCACAGCACGCTCAATGGGCGTTGACGTAGAGGGTTAAGATAATGGCTAAGATTTCAAAACGTATTCGCGCTATCAACGAAAAAGTTGCCGGCCGCACAATTTTCTCAGCTGAAGAAGCCATTCAGTTGTTAAAAGAAGTGTCTGCCGTCAAGTTCGATGAGAGTCTTGAAGTTGCAATAAATCTGGGTATCGACCCGCGTAAATCAGATCAGGTTGTCCGTGGCGCTACCGTTCTTCCAAATGGTACAGGTAAAGACGTTCGCGTTGCTGTATTCACAACTAATGTGGATGAAGCAAAAGCTGCGGGTGCTGATATCGCTGGTATGGAAGATTTAGCAGAAGAAGTTAAGAAAGGTAATTTAAACTTTGACGTTGTAATTGCTAGCCCGGACGCAATGCGTGTGGTTGGTCAATTAGGTCAGATCTTAGGTCCTCGTGGCTTAATGCCAAACCCAAAAGTGGGTACGGTAACTCCTGACGTTGCAACTGCAGTCAAAAACGCCAAAGCTGGTCAGGTTCAATACCGTGCGGATAAAAACGGTATCGTTCACGCTGCAATTGGCAAAGTAACATTTGAAAGTAATGCGCTTCTAGAAAACTTAACCAGTTTACTAATCGCATTGAAGAAAGCTAAGCCGGCTTCATCAAAAGGTACTTATATGAAGAAGATTTCTCTTTCTTCCACTATGGGCCCTGGCTTAGCAATCGATCAGTCAAGCTTATCGCTTAAAGACTGATTATAAGGACTTTGGGTTTCCTGGGGTGTGAAAGCAATTCAGGGAACCGTCAAAGACCGTAGGTACTGGTGAATCGCTTATCTCGTAAGATTGAGAGATTACGACCAACTGGTTTAATTTAAGCCTACGCAGACGGTGAGACCTGATGAAACTTTTTAAAGTGGAGTCGTTCACCGTAACTCAAAGGATAAGGCTTGCCTTATCAAACGTAAAACTCGGCCGGAGCGAAAGCAAAGGTTCGATAAACTGGAGGTGAACTAGTGGCACTTAGACTTGAAGGCAAAAAGGCAATTGTTACTGAAGTAAATACAGTAGCAAAAGATGCCCTTTCAGCCGTAGTAGCTGAGTACCGCGGTTTAACAGTAGAGCAAATGACTGCGCTTCGTGTGAAAGCACGTGAAAGCAATGTTTATGTTCGTGTTATTCGTAACACGTTAGCTCGTCGTGCTGTTGAAGACACTGAGTTCGCTTGTATGCAAGATGCATTAACTGGTCCTTTAGTTTATGCGTTCTCTATCGATGCACCTGGTGCAGCAGCGCGTCTTTTTAAAGATTTCGCTAAAGAGAACAAACAGCTTGAAGTAACAGGTATTGCTATTGGTGGTGAGTTACACGGTCCTGAGCGTTTAGACGCTGTGGCTGCCTTGCCAACAAGAGACGAAGCTCTTGCTACATTGATGATGGTTATGAACGCACCTATCACTAAACTTGCTCGTACTTTCAAAGAAGTACCGACTAAGGTTACTCGTGTGGTTGCTGCTGTTCGCGATCAAAAACAAGCGGCTTAAGACTCCTAGTTCGAGATCTGTTTAACCGTAGTTTTAACATTTTGTTAATTTTAAATTTAAATACCCAGGAGACTAGAAATGGCTCTATCTAAAGATGATATCTTGAACGCTATTGCTGAAATGAGCGTAATGGAAGTTGTTGAACTTGTTGAAGCAATGGAAGAAAAATTCGGTGTTTCTGCTGCCGCTGCTGTTGCAGTAGCTGGCCCAGCTGCTGGCGGTGACGCTGGTGCAGCTGCCGAGCAAACTGAGTTTGACGTTGTTATGAAAAGCTTTGGCGGTAACAAAGTAGCTGTAATTAAAGCTATCCGCGGCATCACTGGTCTTGGCTTGAAAGAAGCTAAAGACATGGTTGAAGGCGCTCCTGTTGCTGTTAAAGAAGGTGTTGAGAAAGCTGAAGCAGAAGACATCAAGAAGCAATTGGAAGAAGCTGGCGCTGAAGTTGAAGTCAAGTAATAAGTTTATTACTTGGTGTCAGTTTCGACAGCAAACAGTCCAAAATGGCTGGTGACTTCGTCACCGGCCTTTTTGCCGTTTTAGCGGCAAGTGGTTAAGAGCCACATTTAGTAGAAATTTCTACGCAATATATCACTGGTTAAAAGCTAGCTAGCCGAGGAACCCGCATGGCATATTCATACACTGAGAAAAAGCGAATCCGTAAGGATTTTGGTCGACGTTCCAATATTCTCGATGTGCCTTATCTTTTGGCAATCCAAAAAGATTCATACCGTGAATTTCTTGAGCCAAGAGGCGATGAAGATTCAGGTTTGGACTCAGCGTTCAAATCTATATTTTCAATTGAAAGTTATTCAGGTAACGCCGCATTGGAATACGTTGGATATTCATTGGGCGAACCTGTCTTTAATGTTAAAGAATGTCAAATTCGTGGCATAACTTATGCTGCCCCGCTTCGTGTAAAAATTCGCTTGGTCATTTATGATAAAGACTCTAAGACCAAAAAAGTAAAAGATATACGCGAACAAGAAGTATTCATGGGCGAATTACCGTTAATGACAGAAAACGGTACTTTCGTTATCAACGGAACTGAGCGTGTTATCGTTTCTCAGTTACACCGTAGTCCTGGTGTGTTCTTCGACTCTGATCGTGGTAAAACACATAGCTCAGGAAAATTGCTTTATCAAGCTCGCGTGATTCCTTACCGTGGTTCATGGTTGGATTTTGAGTTTGATCCAAAAGATATGCTTTACGTGCGAATCGACCGTCGTCGTAAATTACCTGCATCTATCATTTTGCGCTCTTTGGGTTATAACACCCAGGACATGCTTGACATGTTCTTTGAACGCAATAACTTTTACATTACTAAGAAAGGTGAGGTTCAATTAGAACTAATTCCTTCACGTTTGCGTGGTGAAACGGCTACTTTTGAAATTAAAGCTAAAGGGAAAGTGGTTGTAGAAGAAGGTCGTCGTATTACACCTCGACATATCGCGCAGCTAGAAAAGGCTGGTGTCAAGAAGCTGGATGTACCCACTGAATATATCTATGGTCGTGCATTAGCTACTGACATCATTGATAAAGAGTCTGGTGAGATTATTGCTGAAGCAAATGCAGAAATCACTGAAGAACTTCTTCAGCAAATGATTGATGCGGGTGTGGCTGAAGTGCCAACTCTTTACACCAATGACTTAGATCATGGCCCATACATGTCGGACACCTTACGTATTGATTCGACACGTACTCCACTTGAAGCCAAAGTCGAAATTTATCGTATGATGCGTCCGGGCGAGCCGCCAACACAGGACGCAGCAGAAGCTCTATTTGAAAATTTATTCTTCAATCTTGAGCGCTATGACTTATCACGTGTCGGTCGTATGAAATTCAACCGTCGTGTTGGTCGTGATGAGATTGAAGGCGAAGGTACCTTATCAAACGACGATATTATTGCCGTCATTAAGACCTTGATCGACATTCGTAACGGTAATGGTACTGTGGATGATATTGACCACTTAGGTAACCGTCGTATTCGTTGCGTTGGTGAGATGGCAGAAAATCAATTCCGGGTTGGTTTAGTTCGTGTTGAGAGAGCTGTTAAAGAGCGTTTGTCTCAAGCGGAAAGTGAAAACTTGATGCCTCAGGATCTGATAAATGCTAAGCCTGTGTCCGCAGCGGTTAAAGAATTTTTTGGTTCCAGCCAGTTGTCTCAGTTTATGGATCAAAACAATCCATTGTCTGAAATTACACATAAACGTCGTGTTTCTGCATTAGGCCCCGGTGGTTTGACTCGTGAACGAGCAGGCTTTGAGGTTCGCGATGTACACCCAACTCACTATGGACGTGTGTGTCCAATTGAGACTCCAGAGGGTCCAAACATCGGTTTGATTAACTCTTTGGCATGTTATGCAAGAACGAATCAGTATGGTTTCTTAGAAACTCCATACCGACGTGTCGCAAATGGCAAGCCTACTGCTGATGTCGATTATTTGTCGGCAATTGATGAAGGTAAATTCGTCATTGCACAGGCGAATGCTAACTTGGATAAGAACGGTACTTTCTCTGATGATTTAGTACCTTCAAGATTCCAGGGCGAATTTATGTTAGCGACTCCTGATCAGGTTCAATATATGGACGTATCGCCACAGCAGATCGTATCGGTTGCGGCGAGTATGATTCCATTCCTTGAGCACGATGATGCGAACCGTGCATTGATGGGGTCTAACATGCAACGTCAGGCAGTACCAACTTTACGTGCAGAGAAACCACTTGTTGGTACTGGCATGGAAAGAACGGTAGCTGTCGACTCCGGTGTGGTTGTTGCAGCCAAGCGTGGCGGTGTTGTTGATCAAGTTGATGCCAGCCGTGTTGTTATTCGTGTTAATGAAGATGAAGTAGGTGATAACGACTCAGGTGTTGATATCTACAACTTCACTAAGTACACGCGCTCAAATCAGAATACTTGTATTAATCAGCGTCCAATCGTTAAGCAAGGTGACATCGTTGCACGTGGTGATGTATTAGCTGATGGCCCATCTACTGACTTAGGTGAGTTGGCACTAGGGCAAAACATGCGCGTAGCATTTATGCCTTGGAATGGTTACAACTTTGAGGATTCGATCCTTATTTCTGAAAATGTTGTGCAAGAAGACCGCTTCACCAGTATCCATATTCAGGAATTAACCTGTATTTCTCGTGATACTAAGTTGGGACCTGAAGAAATTACAGCTGACATTCCAAACGTAGGCGAAAGCGCGTTAAGCAAACTGGATGAATCAGGTATCGTTTACATCGGTGCCGAAGTCAAGCCAGGCGATATTCTAGTCGGTAAAGTAACACCAAAAGGTGAGACACAGTTAACTCCTGAAGAGAAACTCTTGAGAGCTATCTTTGGTGAGAAAGCTTCTGACGTTAAAGATACTTCGTTACGCGTCGGCACCTCAACTCACGGAACAGTTATTGACGTTCAAGTCTTTACCCGTGATGGTGTTGAGAAAGATGCACGTGCAAAAGAAATCGAGAATGCTGAAGTAGCTAGCGCCAAGAAAGACTTAAATGATGAGTTCCGCATCTTGGCAGATAGTATTTATCAACGTGCTCGTAATCTTGTTATGGGTTGTGTTGGTGAGAAAGGGCCGAATAAATTCAAAAAGGGCAGCAAAATTACTGTTGACTACTTGGACGAGCTTGAGCCTTCGCAGTATCTAGAAATTCAGTTGCGAGTTGAAGAAAAACAACAGGCGTTGGAAAGCTTGGCAAATTACCTTGCTGAACAACGCAAAGAATATGACAAAAAGTTTGAAGTCCAGAAACTTAAAATCACCCAAGGTGATGATTTGGCTCCTGGCGTTCAGAAAATCGTTAAAGTTTACTTAGCGGTTAAACGTCGTATCCAGCCTGGTGACAAGATGGCGGGTCGTCATGGTAACAAAGGTGTAATTTCAACCATTGTTCCGATTGAGGATATGCCGTATGACGAAAATGGTGAGCCAGTGGATATCGTATTGAACCCACTAGGCGTACCTTCGCGTATGAACATCGGTCAGATCCTTGAAACTCACTTGGGTTGGGCTGCAAAGGGTGTGGGCATCAAAATTGGAGAATTACTGGACACTGGTAAAGCCCCAAAAACTGTGCGCACATTCTTGAATAAAGTTTACAACCATCGTGATGATAAAGCGGTAGATTTATCCGAAATGACGGATGATGAAGTTATGACAATGGCTGATAATCTACGCGCCGGTGTACCTATGGGCACGCCAGTATTTGATGGTGCAACTGAAGAAGATATTCATGCAATGTTTGACTTGGCTGAGTTACCAAAATCAGGCCAAACCTGGTTGTATGATGGTCGTACTGGTGATCGCTTTGAGCGTCCAGTGACCGTAGGTTACATGTACATGCTGAAACTGAACCACTTGGTTGATGACAAGATGCACGCCCGTTCTACTGGTTCGTACAGCTTGGTCACTCAGCAGCCGTTGGGTGGTAAAGCGCAATTCGGTGGTCAGCGTTTCGGTGAGATGGAGGTGTGGGCACTGGAAGCATATGGTGCTGCTTATACCTTGCAAGAGATGCTCACAGTTAAATCGGATGATGTGAATGGCCGTACCCGCATGTATAAAAACATTGTGGATGGTGACCATCGCATGGAACCGGGTATGCCAGAGTCATTCAATGTATTGACTAAGGAAATCCGCTCATTAGCGATTAACATTGAGCTTGAGCACGAAGATTAAGCAACAGGCGACTCCATCGGCTCCGCAGTTTCTGTGGAGCTATTAGGGTAAAGGTTTTAACTCCATTAGGAGAGCGATTGTGAAAGACTTATTAAATTTTATTAAGCAGCAGAACCAGTCCGAAGAGTTTGATGCGATCCGTATTGGCTTGGCGTCACCGGACCAGATCCGCTCTTGGTCTTTTGGCGAAGTGAAAAAGCCTGAGACAATTAACTATCGTACCTTCAAACCGGAACGAGACGGTTTATTTTGTGCCAAAATCTTTGGCCCAGTAAAAGATTACGAATGCTTGTGTGGTAAATATAAGCGTCTAAAGCACCGCGGAATCATCTGTGAAAAATGTGGTGTAGAGGTAACATTAACCAAGGTTCGTCGTGAGCGCATGGGTCATATCGACCTTGCTTGTCCAGTTGCTCATATTTGGTTCTTGAAATCACTACCTAGTCGTATCGGTATGTTGATGGATATGACGCTACGTGATATCGAGCGCATCCTGTATTTTGAAGCTTTCGTGGTAACTGAACCTGGCATGACAACTTTAGAAGCCGGTCAGTTATTAAGCGAAGAAGGTTATCTGGATGCATTAGAAGAATTCGGTGATGACTTCGAAGCTAAGATGGGAGCTGAGGCAATTAGTGCTCTACTCGATCTAATTGATATCAAAGAAGAAGCCAAGCGTATTCGAGAGGAAGAAATTCCTGCGACTAATTCAGAAACAAAATTAAAGAAGTTAAGCAAACGCTTAAAACTCCTTGAAGCATTTGTTGATTCAGGTAATGACCCTCAATGGATGATTATGACGGTATTGCCAGTGCTACCGCCAGACTTACGCCCATTAGTTCCGTTGGACGGTGGTCGTTTCGCTACCTCTGATTTGAACGATTTGTACCGTCGGGTTATTAACCGTAATAACCGTTTACGTCGCTTGTTGGATCTTAATGCACCAGACATCATTGTCCGCAACGAGAAGCGTATGTTGCAGGAATCAGTTGATGCCTTGTTAGATAATGGACGTCGTGGTAGAGCCATTACTGGCTCGAATAAGCGCCCGTTGAAATCACTTGCAGACATGATTAAAGGTAAGCAAGGTCGATTCCGTCAGAACTTATTGGGTAAGCGTGTTGATTACTCTGGTCGTTCGGTGATCGTGGTTGGTCCAACATTGAAATTACATCAATGTGGTCTTCCTAAAAAGATGGCCCTTGAGTTGTTCAAGCCTTTTATCTACAGCAAGCTTGAGTTGCGTGGCCTAGCCACAACAATCAAGGCTGCCAAGAAAATGGTCGAGCGCGAAGAGCCAGTAGTTTGGGATATTTTAGAAGAAGTTATTCGTGAACATCCAGTATTATTGAACCGTGCTCCGACATTGCACCGTCTAGGTATCCAGGCTTTTGAACCTGTACTTATTGAAGGTAAAGCGATTCAGTTACACCCATTGGTTTGTGTTGCCTACAACGCCGACTTTGACGGTGACCAGATGGCTGTACACGTACCATTGACTATTGAAGCGCAGCTAGAGGCTCGTGCTTTAATGATGTCTACCAATAATATTTTATCACCTGCAAATGGTGAGCCAATTATTGTTCCAACACAGGACGTGGTATTAGGCCTTTATTATTTGACGCGTGACCGTGTTAATGCAAAAGGCGAGGGCATGATTTTCGCTGATGCAGATGAAGTGCAGCGTGCTTATGCTAACGGTATCGTGGACTTGCATGCAAAAGTTAAAGTTCGTTTGCCTATGGTCGATATTGACGAAGAAGGCAATAAAACTGCTCGTATTGAGCTTGCTGAAACTACCGTAGGCCGCTCACTGTTGTGGGGCATTGTTCCTGACGGTATTAGTTTCGAGCTTGTGAACAAAGCAATGACCAAGAAAGTGATTTCGAAATTAGTCAATACTTGTTATCGCGAGTGTGGTCTGAAAGCTACCGTTATTTTTGCTGACCAATTAATGTATACAGGCTTTAGCTATGCCACTCGTTCTGGTGCCTCTGTAGGTATCGAAGACATGGCAATTCCTGATGCAAAAGCAGGCATTATCGAAGCAGCAGAAAAAGAAGTCGCAGAAATTCAAGAACAATTTAACTCTGGTTTGGTAACTCAAGGCGAGCGTTACAATAAAGTTGTTGATATCTGGTCTCATACCAACGAGAAAGTCGCTAAAGCGATGATGGACTTCATCGGCACCGAAGAAGTTGTTGATAAAGAAGGCAATACTGTTCGTCAGCCATCTTTCAACTCTATCTTTATGATGGCCGACTCTGGTGCTCGTGGTAGTGCAGCACAGATTCGTCAGCTAGCGGGTATGCGTGGCTTGATGGCAAAACCCGATGGCTCAATTATTGAGATGCCAATTACGGCCAACTTCCGCGAAGGCTTGGACGTATCTCAGTACTTTATTTCGACGCACGGTGCACGTAAAGGCTTGGCCGATACTGCATTGAAAACGGCGAACTCAGGTTATTTGACTCGCCGCTTAGTTGACGTCGCGCAAGACATGGTTATCACTGAGCATGACTGCGGTACCGAAGAAGGTATCTATATGTCTCCGTTAATTGAAGGTGGTGATGTTGTTGAGCCTCTACGTGAACGTGTATTAGGTCGTGTAGTAGCAGAGCATGTCTATGTGCCAGGCACAGATGATATGTTGGCTGAAGCAGGCACACTTCTTGATGAGAAGTGGGTAGAGATTCTTGAGCTGAATTCTGTGGACCAAGTAAAGGTTCGCTCTGTCATTACCTGTTCAACTCGAACTGGAGTTTGCGCAGCGTGTTATGGACGTGACTTAGCTCGTGGCCATATCATCAATCAGGGCGAAGCAGTTGGTGTTATTGCTGCGCAATCGATTGGTGAGCCGGGTACTCAGTTAACGATGCGTACGTTCCACATTGGTGGTGCAGCATCTCGTGCATCTGCAGATAACAATGTACAAATCAAAAACGATGGCGAGATTCGTCTGAAAAATGCTAAAACGGTTGAGCGCCAAGACGGCAAACTCGTAATCGTTTCACGTTCAGCTGAATTGAACGTTATTGATGAGTATGGACGTGAGCGTGAGCGTTACAAGGTACCTTATGGTGCAGTTCTTAGTACTAAAGAAGGTGAGAAGGCTAAAGGTGGTGATATTGTCGCTAACTGGGATCCGCACACTCACCCAATTATTGCTGAGCTTGATGGTAAAATTCAGTTCGTTGATATGCTTGAAGGCGTCAATATTGAGCGTCAAACTGATGAGTTAACCGGCTTAAGTTCAATCGTGATTACCGAGAACAAACAGCGTAGCGGTAGCAAAAGCTCAGATGTGAAACCAGCGATTAAGTTACTTGATAAGAAGGGCAAAGATCTTCTTATCCCAGGTACAGAAATGCCGGCGGTATATTTCTTGCCAACCAACGCGATCGTAAGCCTGGAAGATGGCTCTGAGGTTAATATCGGTGATGCAATTGCCCGTATTCCTCAAGAAAGCTCAAAAACAAAAGATATTACCGGTGGTCTGCCACGTGTGGCTGACTTATTTGAAGCTCGCAAACCGAAAGAGCCAGCTATTTTGGCAGAAATTTCAGGTACTGTGACCTTTGGTAAAGAAACAAAAGGTAAACGTCGCTTAGTCATTACTCCCCAAGACGGTGGCGATACCTATGAAGAGTTAATTCCTAAATGGCGCCAGCTTAACGTTTTCGAAGGTGAAAAAGTTGAGAAGGGTGAGGTTGTATCTGACGGTGCAGATAATCCACACGATATCTTGCGTCTGAAAGGAATTACGGAGCTTGCTCGTTACATTGTTAACGAGGTACAAGAAGTTTATCGTCTGCAAGGTGTCGGTATTAACGATAAGCACATCGAAGTGATTATCCGCCAGATGTTGCGTAAAGGTATTGTTACTGATCCAGGCGACTCACTCTTCCTTAAAGGTGATCAGATGGAAGTGGTGCGGGTGCTAGAAGAAAATGACAAGTTGATTGAAGCGGGTAAAGACCCTGTATACTTTGAGCGTGTACTAATGGGTATCACTAAAGCTTCATTAGCAACCGAGTCCTTTATTTCTGCAGCTTCTTTCCAGGAAACTACTCGCGTGCTTACCGAAGCGGCTGTTAATGGTAAGACCGATGACTTACGTGGCTTGAAAGAGAACGTTATTGTTGGTCGCCTGATTCCGGCTGGTACGGGCTTGACCTACCATGCAGAACGCCGTCGTAAGCGTGCCGAGTCTACAGTGGAAGACTTAGGATTATCAGCAGATGAAGTTGAGCAGGCATTGTCCGATGAGCTCAGCTCAATTAATGAGGGTGAGGACTGATATTAGTTAAGCTGGGCTCGATGATCTTCGTTTGTCCGAGCTTGACTTTAAATCATGACCTCTTTAGAATAGCGCGCCCTAGAGTTATCGGCGCGCAGTTTAGCGTGAACTAGATATAGAGATTTTATTAAATGGCTACAATTAATCAGCTAGTAAGAAAACCTCGCACAAAGCAGGTAAAAAAGACAAACGTTCCTGCATTGGAAGCTTGTCCGCAACGTCGTGGCGTTTGTACTCGTGTTTACACTACTACGCCAAAAAAGCCAAACTCGGCTTTACGTAAAGTAGCGCGTGTACGCTTAACTAACGGGTATGAAGTATCTTCATACATCGGTGGTGAAGGTCACAACCTACAAGAGCACAGCGTTGTACTTATTCGTGGCGGTCGTGTAAAAGATTTGCCAGGTGTACGTTATCACTGTGTTCGCGGTACGCTTGACCTTGCAGGTGTTAAGGATCGTAAGCAGGGCCGTTCTAAGTACGGTGCTAAGCGACCAAAAGGTTAATTTAATTCACGTAAAAGCCTTATTGCGGCGTTATTTAGAATTATTTTTCGGTTCATTGGTAAATCACCAAATCACCTCAAAATAATTTAAATGCCTTGCACTAAGACTTCTTCGAAGAATTAAATGCTAGTTTACTAACTTAGAGGCTGGCGAATGGTTTTAATATCTTTGACATATTGAAGCCATACAATTAGAGAATAGTCTAGTAGCTGACCGTCCGGTCGGCTATTTCACTATGTGAGTAAGGCCAGATAAGAAATGTAACTGCTTATTCTGGATTATCCTGAAGTTACACATGCATGAGGAAAAATTAACATGCCAAGAAGACGAGTCATCGCGAAACGCGAAATCCTTCCTGATCCTAAGTTCGGAAGTGAATTGTTAGCGAAGTTCATTAACGTTTTGATGCAAGATGGTAAAAAATCGACGGCTGAAAAAATCGTTTATGGTGCTTTGGACATTATCACTGAAAAAAAATCAGGCGAAGAATCACTAGAATTATTTGAGAAAGGCTTGGATAACATTCGCCCTATGGTGGAAGTTAAGTCTCGCCGTGTTGGTGGTTCTACTTATCAAGTTCCTGTCGAAGTGCGTCCTGCGCGTCAAACAGCACTAGCCATGCGTTGGTTAACTGAAGCTGCTCGTAAGCGTAGTGAAAAGTCAATGCGTGAGCGTTTAGCTGGCGAAGTACTTGATGCATTGGAAGGCCGTGGTTCAGCTGTTAAGAAGCGTGAAGATATTCACCGCATGGCTGAAGCTAATAAAGCTTTCTCACATTTCCGTTGGTAATCCAAGGAGTTTATTGTGGCACGTAAAACCCCTATTGAGAGATACCGTAATGTCGGTATCTGTGCTCACGTAGATGCGGGTAAAACTACTACTACTGAGCGTATTCTTTTTTACACAGGTCTTTCGCATAAGATCGGTGAGGTACACGATGGCGCTGCTACCATGGATTGGATGGAGCAGGAGCAAGAGCGTGGTATTACTATTACCTCTGCTGCTACTACAACCTTCTGGCGTGGTATGCAAGCTCAGTTCGACGAGCATCGTATTAACATAATTGACACCCCAGGACACGTTGACTTTACTATTGAGGTAGAGCGCTCTTTACGTGTATTGGATGGTGCGGTTGTTGTATTGTGCGGTTCGTCTGGTGTTCAGCCTCAAA
>JAPHRL010000170.1 GCA_026195755.1 Kangiella sp.
AGCTCAAAGCCGGACTACAATTGAATTCTGACCTTAATTAAGAAAGGTAAACGAGGTTTATTATGATGGATAACGAACACTTAGGAACACATATTTCCAAACAGTTTAATGCTGACTTGGAAAACTTACGTGAAGAAGTTCTGGCGATGGGCGGTATTGTTGAAGAGCAAATCACCTTGGCGCTAGATGCTTTTACCAACAACGATAGCAGTATTGCTGACAAAGTTATTGCTAACGAAAAAATGGTCAATGCCAAAGAAATCAAAATTGATGAGGCATGCACTAAAATTTTGGCAAAGCGCCAACCAGCAGCAGGTGATTTGCGCTTAATTATTACTATTCTCAAGACTATCACCGATCTGGAACGGATGGGTGATGAAGCAGAGAAAATCGCTCGTATGGCTAAAGCGCTTGCTAACAAAGAAATGGCTACTGCACATGTCAAGCTTCACTATGGTGCATTATTACACCTGGGTAATCACGTAAAACAAATGTTGCATGATTCTTTAGATGCATTTGCTCGAATGGATGTTGATTCTGCAATCAATGTAGCCAAGTTGGATAACCAGGCTGATGAAGAATACAATGCCATTTCACGTCAGCTAATCACCTATATGATGGAAGAACCGCGACGTATTTCTGAGGTGTTAGATTTTTTGTGGTCAGCGCGAGCGTTGGAACGGATTGGTGATCATGCGAACAATATCTGCGAGTATGTGGTCTATCTGGTTCAGGGCGAGGATGTGCGCCATAAAAGCTGGGATGAGATGCAGCGTTTGGCAAAAGATGAATAATCTAAGAAACTAAACAGAACAATAGCTGAAAAGAAAAAGGAAAACACATGAATGCAAAAGTATTAATTTTAGAAGACGAGCGCGATATTCGCGAAATGCTCGCCTTTTGCATGCAACAAGCCGGCTATCAAGTTGAGCAGGCAGCAACTGCTGAGCGAGTTTTCGGACTGTTAAAGGAAGGATTCATGCCTGACATTATGCTGGTGGATTGGATGTTACCAGGTGCTTCTGGAGTCGAATTGACCAAGAAACTGAAAAAAGATCAGAAGTACCAGGATGTGCCAGTGATTATGTTAACGGCACGCGGCGAAGAAGATGACCGCGTCCAAGGTTTGGAAGCAGGTGCTGATGATTATGTGGTAAAACCTTTTTCGCCCCGAGAGTTGTTAGCACGTGTACAGGCAGTACTTCGCCGTAGCGGTAAGGGAACTAATCCTAGCGAGCAAATCTCGCATGGTGATATCCAGCTGGATACTGCGGGACATCGTGTACAAATCAATGGTGAGGAAGTTCACCTAGGTCCAACCGAGTATAAAATTCTTCATTTTTTCATGAGTCATCCTGAGCGAGTGTATTCTCGTGGGCAATTACTTGACTCAGTATGGGGGCAGCAGGTCGTTGTTGAGGAGCGAACTGTCGACGTTCATATCCGTCGCTTAAGAAAAGCATTGCAAGATTATAATGTAGAAAACTATGTGCAAACTGTGCGAGGATCTGGTTACCGTTTCTCGGCAAAATAATTAAGCAAAAGGCGTACTATCATCATGTGGACGAATCGTTACTGGCAAACAGAGGTATGGACCCTCGCCTTTATCATCCTAGTTGTTGGTCTTATTGGATCATTATTTGATCGTGCCGCTGCTTCTGTTGCTGTCGTTATATTCGCCTATTTGTTTTGGAATCTGGTTCAGCTGTCGCGGCTGTATAAATGGCTGGTCAAGTCAAGAGCACTTTATCCGCCATCAGCTCCAGGGATCTGGGGTGAGATCTTTAACCATCTTTTTGTGCTCCAGCGAAAACATCGAAAAGAGCTTAAAAAGTTGAAAGGAATTATTTCTGAATTTAGAGCTTCAACTTCAGCGCTGAAAGATGGCGCATTGATTATCAGTAATAACGGTGAGATTCGCTGGTTCAATCGCGCAGCAGAGCGCTTATTAGGACTGAAATCCAGCACCGATATTGGGCAACGCCTCTTCAATTTATTACGTCATCCCAGCTTTATCGAATACGAGCAAACGCGTGATTATAATAAACCCCTGATCATTAACTCTCCCGCTAATGAACGATTAATTCTGAATATTAGGATCACCCCGTACAATGACGATCAAAGACTGGTTATCATTCGTGATATTACTGAGAAGCAGCACTTGGAAAGAGTTCGCCAGGACTTTGTGGCCAACGTATCGCATGAGCTTAGAACGCCGTTGACAGTGATCACCGGTTATCTGGAAATGCTCGATCCTGAAAATAATCCACAATTGAAGTCAGTGGAAAAGCCTTTGCAAATGATGCGCCAACAAGCCCTGAATATGGGGCATCTGGTCGATGACTTATTGTTGTTATCCAAGCTTGATGCCAAGGTTGATGAAAACGGTAAGCAAGCAGTTGATATTAACTTAATGCTCGACAGTATTTGTGCCGAAGCGCGCTCCCTCAGCGGTGAAAAGAACCATCAAATTCTGTTTCACTCACATACCAATGCCAACCTGTATGGTAGCGAAAAACAGCTGCGCAGCGCTTTCTCCAACCTGATTTTCAACGCTGTACGTTACACCCAAATCAAAGGCCGAATAGACATCTTCTGGAAAGAAGATAATGATAACCTGATTCTTGAAGTCAAAGACAACGGCCCCGGAATTGCAGAAGAACACATTCCAAGACTCACCGAGCGCTTCTACCGCGTCGACAGCGGACGCACCCGCTCACAAGGTGGAACCGGCCTCGGTCTTGCCATCGTCAAACACGTTCTGGAAGGACATAAAGGCAAGCTCAACATTCAAAGTGAGCTCGGCAAAGGTAGCACTTTTAGCTGCGTATTCGCGAAAGGTGAGTAGGATAACCAATACATACTGTAGTTAACCTTTGTAATCCTGACATTTATTCAAGATCCAGGATAAGTCATTACTTGTCCGCAGAATAAGGTTGGGGATGCAAAGGGTGACCGCAGGTCGCCCCCACTGAAACTAGGAATGTACTGGTAGGGTCGCGCCTACGCTAACTGGGCAATATGATAAATTTAAAGGTGTAAAAAATCTTGACACCTCCTTCATTGATTGGTATGTTTTTCATACAGTTACGTTATGAATTTAGCAAAATTGCGGTATTTACGAATCTATTCATACCAAATATTCCATCCACCGTATAATTCAGACCAAGACTACTAAAAACTAAACTCTCGGACTAAAAGGAAATTTTGTAAATTATTATGCGCAACTTTTCCCTGAGAACTCTTCTGACAGTGCCTTTCCTACTGCTTTTCATCGGCGCCGTGGGTACCATCAGCTGGATTTCCTATCACAACGCGCAACAGGGTACCGAGCGCG
>JAPHRL010000250.1 GCA_026195755.1 Kangiella sp.
AACAGAATAGCTTATAAATGCTGCTGCCATATATTACTCCTGTACATTTTGAACGCCGAACTCACAGGCGCCTGCTGTTTGGCGTCCTGTGAAGTGTGAGGTTGGCTGCTTTTATACCGGATAAACACCTATATGTGGTATGGCAACCAGGTAAACTGAGTCCACTCTAAATTGAATTTTTCTAATTTCTTTTTTACTACTGTTTCATTTCTCTTTTTCTTTAATCTACTGTTATTTGTACTTTCCGATGAGACCATTAGCGACTATCCTGAGAAAATGATAGAAGGTAACAACCATCTGCTATTAGCCGATTTGATCCTTGTCGCTCATGCACTGTTCGTAGTGTTTGTAGTAGTGGGATTGATATTGATTCTAATTGGTGGCGTTTGCTTATGGTCATGGGTGCGCAATCCATGGTTACGACTGTCCCACTTAATTGCGATTGGTTTTGTAGTCATTCAATCGTGGCTTGGCGCCATCTGTCCATTGACCATTTGGGAGAACTCGTTGCGGCAAAAGGCGGGTGAGGATGGCTATCAAGACACCTTTATGTCCCACTGGCTGGAAAACCTTCTTTATTATCAATTCCCACAATGGGTGTTTGTCGTTGCTTATACTCTGTTCGCTGCTTTGGTATTGGTAAGCTGGTTTTGGGTGAGGCCTAGATCATTTGGGACCAGCTCATTTAGATCCAGACCATAAAAGTAAGAGCTAGTGTATAAGACATTTATTACTCGTACTCCAACTCATCAAAAATAGGCGAGGGGCCAAAAACATTTGACTGGGTAATGGTGGTAAAGAGTTCGAGTGCTTTGATGCCTTTGCTTGAATTGCCTTTGCTATTTAGTCCGGGGCTCCATACTGCAATGCTGTATTGATCTGGGTAGATGGCTACGATACCGCCGCCAACGCCACTTTTACCGGGAAGCCCAACTCTAAAAGCAAATTCTCCTGCCTCATCATAGAAGCCGCAAAGCAACATGATGGAGTTAATACGTTTGGTTTCTTGAGCGGTTAATATTCTCTTGTTGTTGAGGGGATTCTTGCCGCCATTGGCGAGGAACATAAAGGTCTGCGCAAGATCTTTGCAAGACATTTCAATTGAGCAAAGATGAAAGTAAAAATCCAATACTTCTCCAGCGTCATTTTCGATGTTGCCATAGGATTTCATCAGGTTGATGTGGGCACTGTTCTTAAAACCGCACTCTTTTTCTGACTCTGCAGTGGTTTTGCAATAATCAATGTCAGGGTTGCCCGCCAGTGTGCGTAAAAAGTTGATGAAGTCCTGATACGGGTTTTCCAATTCACTGATCAGAATATCGCAAATAACGATGGCACCAGCATTGATTAAAGGGTTACGTGGGATGCCTTGTTCGTATTCAAGTTGTACTAAGGAGTTAAAAGGGCTGCCTGAGGGTTCTACCCCAACGCGCTTCCATAAGTCAGTGCCCACTAGCTTGAATGCATAAACCAGTGACAGAACCTTGGATATACTCTGAATCGAAAATGTCTCGTCGGTATCGCCATGGAAGTATCTGTGTCCTTCTTCGGTCACCAGGTACATACCAAATTTATTGGGATTGGCCTTGGCCAGGGCTGGAATATAGGTCGCTACCTGTCCAATTTGGTCATAGTCCTTGAGCTCTTCAGCGATTTTTTCGAATATTTCGTTGTATTTCATATCCGGTAAGATTTGATGCTTGTCTTGCCAGTCTATTGAACACTAGGCTCAATGGCTAGCCTGGGTTGCTAATATATCAATAAGTTATATTAATTAAGTGGGTTCCACAGCGCTTATGCATAGTGTTTTGACCGCTCGATTAGAATAAAAATGACATTTTTGAGCCTCAGAGCCTTCAATTTAGCAAAGCGAACCATCTATGTAACCCGACAGATGATGTTTGAATTGCGGGATGAGCCGAGACGACATGGGATCGAATGGGATAAAACCAAAGAAAACAGTAGGTTGCGAGGGTTGATGATAGCGGGCGGGGAAGCGACAGCTTGTCGTTTGAAAGGATCCTTTTCTGTCGCCCCGACAGATGAATTTTGAATCGAGGGATTTTTACACGTCACTGATAAAGCCTTTAAATATGTAGTTAACAACTAGTTTAAAGGCAGTTAATGATCCTTTTTGTGTATCAAGAAAAGGATCTGACAATTAAAATTTGAATTTTTGATCCTTTTCTCTCTAAATGATTGAATAATAAGAAAAAGAAAAGGATCAATCGATACTATAAGGAAATAAAGAAAAGGATCAGGAGCTCACCAGTCATGAGTGCTGCTAAGCACTCGCCCAATCACGTTTACATCCTTCTCTAGTTCGTCATAAGTGAGTGTAATTGGGTGGTAGATTGTATTTTCAGAGAAGAGTTGGTATTTGCCGCCAGGCAAACGCTGGATGTACTTCACTAACAGGTCATTATCTATTCTGATCACAAAGGCTTTGCCATCCATTATCTCGGTTTGAGACGTATCCACTAAGACCAAATCACCTTCATACAGCTTCGGTTCCATGCTGTCACCAATCACTTCTATGAGTACTGATGACGTTATGTTTGCACCCTTCGAAATTAACCAGTCGGTTTTAAACTTGAGTGAGTCTACCAGTTGTTCTGAGTGGATTTGATAGCCGTTACCCGCTGACACCTTAACATCATAGCGTGGGACGCTGGTGAAGTTCGGGTCGTAACCTAATTCAGATTTTCTTTTGGGATGCTCGCCATCAAGCAGCCAGTAGATATTAATATCGTGCTCGTTGGCGTAATCAATCAGTTTAGCGTAAGGGATTGACCCCCGAGCTCTCCATGATCCAAACGTTGACCGTTTTTCTCCCATACGATCCGCAAGATCATTATCTGTCTTGATATCGAAAAAGTCGCATAAGCGACTTAGCACTGCGTCTATTTTACGTTCCATGCAAAATTTCCTTGACTAAATTTTTCATTATGCGTAATCTTTATAACACAGTTATACATTTTGCGTAAATAGGTTAATTATATAAGTGCCGAAGATTATGTCAGTTAATTCAGAAGGAATCCAGCCAAGCTTAGACCTGTACAACAAGGTCAAAGGAGCTTTTATCTCTAAAGGTACAACGCTCACTGCCTGGTGCAGAAAAAACGATCTCAAAGTACCCAATGTACGCAGTGCATTAATCGGTTCATGGAACGGTAAAGCAGCTAAAAAACTGCGAACCCGGATCGTGGCTTCGGCTGGTATAGAAGTTGATGAACAGGTTGTTCACTAGACACGAAAGGGATTATTCATGAATAGATGGTTAACAGTAAAACAAATTGCGGGGCTACCTGGTGTTCCAGGAACTGAGCGTGCTGTAAGGATTAAAGCCAAAAAAGAAGGCTGGGCAAAAAAGCGGGCTAAGAAAGGTAAAGGCATGTTGTATGACCTGAACTCGCTGCCAGCCATCACGCAAGCACACTTACTAAAGAATGAATCACCAGCTTCAAAGGATGAGTGCCTGGTTTATTCGAGAGAGTTACTTTGGCGCGACTATGAATCAGCTACTGATTCACAAAAGAAAGCGGCTAAGAACAAGGTTGAAGCTATTTCGGAAGCCATGGAGCTCATGCAGAGAGGGATGGCCAAAGGCGAGGCATTCAAATCTGCCGCAAAAACACACGGCATTACCTATCAGACACTCTACAACTACCACAACAAAGTAAAGCACTACGATAAAAGCGACTGGCTCGCCGCATTAGTTCGAAGAAAAGCGGGCGGCGCTGCTAAAGCAAACATGCCAGAACAGGCATGGGAAATCTATAAAGCTGACTACTTACGTCCCGAACAACCATCCGCTTCTGCTTGTTATCACCGTTTGCGACTGATAGCTGATGAAAAAGGTTGGAAACTACCATCACTAAGAACTTTTGAACGAAGAATTGAAAGCGAAGTTTCACGTAGGGTTCGTATTTTAGCCAGGGAAGGTAAAGAAGCGCTGATGGCACTGATGCCAGCTCAGCGTAGAACGGTTAAAGATTTACACGCCCTTGAATGGGTTAATGGCGATGGCTATCAACATAATGTTTTCGTCTCTTGGACTGATGAGAAAGTCGAGCGCCCTAAGACTTGGGTTTGGCAGGATGTTTATAGTCGCAAAATTTTAGCGTATCGAGTGGATGTAACCGAGAACACCGATGTCTTGAGGTTATCGTTCGGTGATTTGATTGAGCAGTACGGAATTCCTCAAACAGTGACCATCGATAATACGAGATCGGCAGCGAACAAGGTCATGACGGGTGGGATGAAAAACCGTTATCGATTCAAAGTCAATGAAGATGAAGCTGACGGTATCTTTAAGCTGCTCGGTATCAATGTTAAGTGGACAAGTGTTAATGATGGAAAAGGTCATGGCCAGGCTAAGCCAGTCGAGCGAGCGTTTGGCATCGGTGGGCTAGGTGAAATTGTTGATAAGCATCCCTCATTGGCAGGTGCGTATACCGGCTCTAATCCAATGGCTAAGCCGGAAAACTATGCATCAAAAGCCATTCCCATTAATGACTTTTTGAGAGTCTTAGAACGAGGCATTCGCGAATACAACCAGCGCGAAGGTCGACAAACAGAAATTTGTCGCGGTGTATTGAGTTTTGACCAGGCTTTCTATGAGTCATACGAAAAATCAGTAATACAAAAAGCGACACCAGAGCAACGCCGCTTATGGTTGTTGTCGCCAGAAACGGTCACTGTGAGACGTGATAGCACTGTTACATTAAAAGCCGGTAGCGCAGCGGGATATGGTCGCAATCGATACGAGCATCCAGAGCTGTCTGAATACGTCGGTAAGCAAGTGGTCGTTCGCTATGATAATCATGGTCTACATGCAGATGTCTATGTGTACACCAAAGATGGTCGCTTTATTTGCCAGGCACAGTGTATTGAGGATACAGGATTCGGCGATTCTCACACTGCCAGAACTTACAACCGTAAACGCAAGCAAAGTATTAAAGCAGCTCAAGAAGCAATGCGAGCTGAAGTGGACATGTCCATCTTGGAATCACCGGAATATAGAACGGATGTGCAACCTGGTGCGTTAATTGATAGCAAAGTCGTGCGTCCGCATAAGGTCAAACTGGAACCACCTAAAGCTGAATCAAGCTTACCCATCACAGAGTCCATTAAAGAAACTGTCATTGAATCCTTCGAGGAAAAAAAGTTTAGCAATGAACCATCCATGACAGGCATGGAGCGTTACAAGCATTGGTTACTGCTGGAGCAAGCGATTGAACATGGCTACCAGCCAAACCCGCGCCAGCAGAGATTCTATGAAGGGTTTCCAACTACAACAGAATTCAAAACCAATAAAGAAGTCTTTGAGGACTTTGAAATGGATGCACCAGTATTCACTGATGATCAGGAGCTGATTTATGGCGACTGATAAGCGCCTGGATGTGCTGAGTGATTTCTATAAGCGTATTGCATCCATAGCAGCCATTAATAAACACAAAGTTCAAGTCACCAGGACAAAGCACACAGGTAAACCAGGAAAAGAGCATTTAAAGGGAGTGTGTGACGGTGTTGAATCGATCACAAAGCAGCTTGAAGACGAATTACAGAAGGTGGCGAAGGTTGTGCAAATACCACTGGACGAACAAGAGTTAGAAACACCACGACCAGGGCTCAAGCTGGTCGTGGATAACACCAAACCTAAAAACCAATAATTTGGAGTGACTATTATGAATGACGTAAGGCCATTTAACAATACTATCGCACCGCTACACAACGTGCAGCTCTGTATGCAAGCAGTAAGCGATGCAATTGAGCGAGATCCAATGTTGCCAGGCATGGTTTGCTTCACTGGGCCGTCTGGATTCGGAAAGACCATATCAGCGACCTATACAGCGAATAAGTACGATGCTTTCTATATCGAGTGTAAGAGCACCTGGACAAAGAAAGCAGTGTTGACGGCAATCTTGCGCGAAATGTCGGTACCACCACTGGGAACTCTGCCTGAAATGACAGAGCAAATTGCTGAGCAGCTGGTGATCACTGATAAACCCCTCATTGTTGATGAAATGGATCATCTGGCTGATAAGAAATCGGTTGAGATTATTCGTGACATTTATGATGCCTCACAAGCACCAATCTTATTGATTGGAGAAGAACGGTTGCCTCAAAAGTTACGCAAGTGGGAGCGCGTGCATGGTCGCATCATGAGCTGGGTACAAGCACAGCCAGCCAGTTATCAAGACGCAGAATATTTGGCGAAAATTTACAGTCCGGACACCAAGTTGGCTGAAAACCTGCTAACGAAACTGGTTGATATGAGCCAAGGTTCAATCCGCCGCGTGTGTGTGAATCTCAATCGGATTAACAATGTTGCCAAGGTTGAAGGTTGGGACAGAGTTGACATGAAGCTATGGGGAAATCGTGAGTTATTTAAAGGCGAGCCTCAGAAACGTCGCATCTTCAAATAGGGAATATATCAATGTCCACCACCATACTATCAAGACAGAACATGTGGAAGCTGATCCGATCCAATAAAGAATTTACGGTAAAGGAATTAGCAAAAGCAGGTGCTGTATCAACAGGCACAGCTCGACAATACCTCAAAGGATTGATGGTTAATGGAATGGTACAGGAAGTTAAAACAAGACGATTTGGAAAGCCAGCAAACCTTACGCTGTATTCATTGATTAAAGATGTCGGGCAACATGCTCCACAGCTTAGAGCAGATGGCACAGAGGATCCGAAATATAAAGCGTTGAAGAACCTCTGGCGGTCTATGCGAATCAGTAAGTTCTTCACCATTAAGGAGCTGGTCAGTGCGTCTAAAACCACGGGCTGTCATGTGACCGAACGCAACGCTACAGAGTACGTTGAGAACTTATTGAATGCAGGTTACTTAAAAAAGTCACTAAAAGACGGGGATCAAACAACCTATGTATTGATTGGGCAGAAAGTATCCGGGCCAATGCCGCCGCTCATCCAGCGAGTGGTGAAGGTTTACGATCCCAACGTCTGTAAATACATCGGTACAGAGGACTAATTATGAACGCACTGGAACGCGTAAACGAATACTGGGGCGATGCTGCTCCAGACTGGGTACTGCAACTGGCGATTGAGTGTGACAACTCTAGTCAACGCGATGTTGCAGTGAAAATCGGGTACTCACCGGCAGCAGTCACACAAATTCTTAAGAACGCATACAAAGCTAATTTAAGGACGGTTGAAGTGGCTGTACGAGGGGCGTTTATGAACCAGGTGGTTCAGTGCCCGATACAAGGTGAGATTAAGGCCAACGTCTGCTTGAAGAATCAAAGATTGCCATTTGCTGTGACCAATCCAATGCGCACCATTCTCTTTAAAGCATGTCGCAAATGCCCTAACAACTGCACGGGGAAAAAACATCATGAACACTGAACAGGTAAAGGTTAAGCAGGGTCATTGCATAACCAATGAGCAATTGAAGATTAGCATGGGGCGGGCTAATAAATGCGTCCAGGAGTTGGTGAGCAGAGGCTTTAAGGTGCTCCTTATTAACGAGTACTTACATTTTCCGAGAATCGTAGTGGCCAACTCTGTGTTGTGTTCAGAGCTTGATGGCCGCCCGAAAGTAAGAAAGAAAATACATGGCGTTTATATGCGTCAAATGGCGGCGTTCTTTATGGACTGCCAGGTTGAATGGACTGAGATTGGACATTAATGAGGTGAAGACAATGGTGAAGCAAAACGACTTAGTTGGATATCTGCAAAACGCGCAAGGCCATTTGGTGCCAACTGAGCAAGTGGATGAATACGATCAGATGCGTGATCAGCTGGTTAAGGAAATCGTTGGCCAGGCACAGATAGTGCAAAAAGTACTTAAAGATTTTAAAACCAAATCAATGGATGACATTCAGGGATTTGTTGAGCTCTCAGCAGAGCGTTACGAGGTGTCTCTGGGTGGCAAAAAAGGCAACGTCACTTTAACCAGCTATGACGGTAAATATCGAATCGTCAGAAGTATCGGCGAGTACTTACAGTTTGATGAGCGATTATCGGTAGCGAAAGAACTGGTCGATCAGTATATCAATGACAAGATCCAGGGCGTTGATGGTGACCTGGCCAAGTTGGTGCGCGGTGCTTTTAAAGTGGATAAGGATGGCCGTATTTCAACACAGCGCGTTCTGGGCTTGCGAAGCATTGGTATCAAAGATGATAAGTGGATGAAAGCCATGAATATCATCAGCGACAGCGTCCACGTGGCCAATACTAAAGCTTATGTCCGAGTGTATGAACGAGTCGGCAACAGCGATGAGTATAAACAAATTCCACTGAACGTGGCAGGGGCTTAGTTATGCAGCATTACATTCACTATTACCACTCAGGAGCACTGGAAGTTAAACCCGTTGCTCCTGGTTGCAAGGAAGCGTTGACGGGCAGTAAAGAGGAGCTTGAAGGTATTCTTGATCTGTGTTGCGACTACAGCGCTGCTTTAGGTATCCATTACATCCATGGATTTAGAGAGGCAGCTATGCTCAAAAAAGCAGAGCGTATCGCAAATAGATACAAATGCATTATCACCATGTTTCTTGCTATTCAGAATGCTTGTCGGTTCTATAAAACGTCGTTTGGTATGGCTCAGGGCCTTCCTTTAGGAGCTTTGCGTAAAGAAGATTTGGTGCAGATAGAAGAACGTCTACCAGGTCTGTTGCAGGAAAGTGCTAAAGCATCTGGTGTGGATCCGGCCCGTTTTCGAAAGATGATCTATGACGGAGAGGTTACCAGTCAATGTTTTAAAGACACTTTGATTAAAGTCAATCCATTAAAGGTTAATGTTTCGATAGATAGGAGTTAGGTTTATGCAAATCACAATAATTATAGGTCTGTTTATTATCACACTAGTTCTTCGTCGCTTCGAAAAAGCAGCTGCGCAGGAAGCCAGAATGTGGAGAACGTTCAAGAGTGACAAGTACTTTACCTGGTCACGAATTGCAGTTTTATTTGAAGTGTCAAAAATGTTCTGCACAGCTTTGTGGGGTTACTTAGCTTTCGGAGGGTTTATCAATGCAGCCTAAAGAGATATCTATTTTATTCAGTCATAAATCCATAAGAGTGGAATGTATTTGTCATTTGGCTACCCAGGCAACGGATTATGCATTACCAAGCATATTAGAGCATGCAATCTTAAATGATTCAGACGCTATCGCACAGTTGTTGGGGTTTAGCACTGATGAATCTGACGTCGAGAATTTTTTTGAAGATGCCTTTTTGTATAACAAATTCGGTTTTCTGGTTCAGTTCGCTACGCCTATTCCTGTTGACGTTAAGCCCGATCAGTTTACTCATTCCTGGTCGTATTACACCACTAAGTGGTTCTACGGTGATGATTACTTAGAGGTCTGCGAACAAGCTATCCAGTGGCGTGATGAATACGTTCAGGAGTGTCTTGATAAAGCTAAATCCGATCAGGAGGAGGTATGTTAAGAATTACCAGTATGAACCGTCGGCAATCATTCGTTTGGTTGTGGAGAAACGATAGCGAAGCAAAGTGGTTCTGGTTCAGGTGCTTCATCACGGGATCTCATTTAAGAGAAAGCGTCTTAGATAACTATCAAGACTTTGGTAGGACGGGTGGCAAACCGATGCATCCAAATTCATTAGTGAGGGTCGTGTTATGAAAGAAGCAACCTGTATTGGGTGTGGCTGCACAGACACGGATGCCTGTATCACTAATGAAGGCACGTGCTCCTGGATTCGACTCAGTCGCTTTGTTGGGAAAGGTGTGTGCAGCAACTGCGAAGACTTCGCAGAAAAATGGGATGACAACTTCTTTCTTAGCAAATGGACTGAACAGAACAAGGGGGAAGCCAATGTCTAAACGTGATCAAGTCCCGGATTACTTCGGGCCCTGGCAGCCGAGAAAAAACAAAGGTCAGGGTAATGATAGGGGGAGCCATGTACCTAATTCTTAGTTATCCAAGATGGAAGCAACAAGCGATTGAGAAGTTTAAAGAAGGCGCTGGCCCTAATGATATCAACTGTAGTCGCTGCGATGGTGTTGGCCTGGAGTTGTGCGAAACGTGCAAACATGAGCTTGGTGAGTGTGGCCATTGTGGTGGCGCTGGCTTTATGGACTATACGGAAGCTTCTGAACAAGACTTAAACGCCCATTTTAACGAGCGTTTATATTGTCAGAAAGTAGTGGAAGTGATTCATCTATTAGCCCATCACACTGGGCGTGACTTCTTGTCGCTGGCTGGTCACTTCATGGCGCAGTTCAGGCAAGGCGTTCATAGAGAGGACAATATTTATGTCTAATCAAATTACTGAAGAGCAGTGGGAGCAAGTTCAAGAGGCTCTACAGTCAACGCTATCAAGATGTAACTTTTTAATCGATGGTTACAAAGTAGGCTACGTTCTAAGGAGGGTTTCTAATTTTCAATTAGGAATAACCTGTTTTGTTAACGATCACTTTAAAGGCGAATGGTTTGTAGAGCCATACAGTGAAGAAGCACAGAAGTTTTTTGTCTGGACTAAGAAAAATCTGTATTCACCGTCTAAGGTAAAAGAGTTTCAACGTAAGTTTGGGAAAAAGAGAGCCAAAGAAATGGGATTGGACAAGTATAGGATGACTCCCAATTTTTACACGCAGAGCTTTAACCGACTTAAGAAGCACTTAATTGAACACAATAAGTCCATTGAGTTAGTGGAGATATTATGACCAAGACAAAACTGATCCAGTTAATCCACATCGCTAAGAACCAGTTGCAGATGGATGATGACACTTATCGCACCATCCTCGAAGAACAGGGTGGCCAGTCGTCCAGTAAAGACATGGGAATTGTGGCGCTGGAGAAGGTTTTGTCGCACATGAAGCGCTGCGGGTTCAAACCAAAGCGCGGCAAGAATAAAGGCACTGTTCAGGGCAAGCTTCGCGTACTGTGGGCTGAAATGGTTAAAGACGGCATTATCGAAAGCAACGATGAAAAAGCACTCCTGGCTTTTGTTCGTAAACATGCCAAGGTCGATAAAGTCGAGTGGCTCAATGATATCCAGGCAAGCCACCTGGTGGAAATACTCAAGCAATGGCGGAAACGTATAGAGCAACAAGGGGATAATCATGACTGAGAAGCAGACAGACTTTGTCGAGTACTCTGCTGATGACGTGTCGCAAGCACTCGATGACGTGAACCATAAAAAATGGGCAATAGTGCTCAATGGTTTAATTGAGACATTAGAGCGACAACTGGTCGAAAGTGGCTATGACGACAAGACCGCGAAACAGGTCTCTGTCGAAGCCGTCCTGGTTGTTACTCGCTACGCTGGTGGACAGATGCTGTATTTACCAAGCATCAAGAAAGTTAAAAAAGAACTCCGGGATAGACAGCTGTATGAAGAGTTTAACGGTAAAAATATTGATGAGTTATGCCGGAAGTACAAACTGGCCATGCCGGTGGTTTACGCCATAATCAAGCAACAGAAAGCAATGGCCACCCGCAAGGTGCAACAGGATATGTTCGGATAAATTTGCTGAAAAGGCTGTTATCCGATATTTTAACGTTGGAAATAACCAAAGGAGAGAATAATGAAAAACTTACTAATGGGCACACTACTACTCACGCTAATGGCCGGATGCGCCAGCATGAATGATGCTTTAACCCCTGATACTCAAGTTAGAGTCGATGACTTCGACGGTTCCAAAGAGATTATTCAGAAGCCTGTGAGCGCAGCCAGTAGCATGAGTGAAGGATGGAATACTTTAGGGTTTCGCTGGAACAGCAAAGCACCGGATATCGTTTTCATGAATGCTGGAGCGGAGGGGATCACGAACGTCACTGGTTTAGAGTTCAATGTTGATGGTGACTTTGTTATTGCTCAGGAAGCCAGTCACTTAACCAAGTATGGCCAATGGTCTACCCGTCAATTCGCAGTGTCTCTTGATGATTTTATGAAAATCGCCAAGGGTAAGGTCGTTAAAATGAAGGTCGTTATGATCGACGAATACGCGGTCAGTTCGTTTGGCACCGAAGTTAACGGTGCTGTCGTTAACAGCAAATTCCCAAAGTTTCTGGAGCAGCTTAAAAAAATAACTGTTGCCTCAAACAAGACCCAGTAACTGCTTGACCAATTGACCCGATTGCTGGAATATAGCACAGGATCGGGTCACCCCCATCTTCCTTCCTATCTCTTAACAAATATTAAAACAATCTCAAAACACCGCCAACTAGACTGGCGGCATGAACCTGTTATCCCCAAGCCCTCTATTTTTTGAAGCTGCTGATCTCGTTCTTTCATTTGAAGGTGGTTATAGCAATGACCATGACGACAAAGGCGGCATCACAAAGTACGGTATAAGCCAGCGCAGTTATCCGAACGTCGATATCCCCAATCTGACGAAATCCGATGCTTTATGTCTTTATTTCAAGGATTACTGGAACCCATTACAGGCTGATAGATTACCAAAGGTGTTGGCTATTGCGGTGTTTGATGGTGCGGTTAATCACGGCGTCAAACAATCCGCCAAAATCCTGCAACAAGTTTTGTCAGTTACAGCAGATGGAATTATTGGTCCAGTCACCTTGTCAGCTGCCTTTGCACGTAACAGTCGTTCCATTCTTATTGATTACCTAACCGCTCGCGCCGAACTTTATCACTATCTATCCATAGCGGACTCTGATCAGGCAAAGTTTTATAAAGGCTGGATGACAAGGTTGTTCAAGTTGCAATCTTCGTTAAGGACAGTTCTATGAAAGACATGAACGTAACGGTCAACTCACCTTTAAAGAAAGCCGAATGCAAATCATGGACGTTATGGTTCAACCTGGTTGCTCTGGTCACTTTGATCTTCGATGCATTAAACACCTATATACAGCTCTTTGAACCTTTGTTTAACGAGGTGTTTCATTATCAGATTTTTGTGGTGGTAGTGGCTGTGGTGAACTACATCCTTCGCAAATACAAAACCAATTCCAAACTGGTGAAGCGCAATGATTGCTAATCTTAAAGTTTGGTTGTGGGCGTTAATAGCTTTTATAAGTGTTGGAGCTATTGGATACGCCAAGTTACAAGAAAGTAAACGCAAGCGAGCAGAAGACCGGGTCAAAAGAAGTGCTCGTGATTTGGAAATGGCTAAGCGTCATCAAGAGGCGGTGGAGAAAGCCATCGAACACCATCAGTTAGCTGAAGATAAGGGCAACCAGTTTGTCCAGGATAAAAACCAAGAGGCAATTAATGACGAAAAGAACGATAAGCGTGGTCATTTATCTCATCGTGTTAATGAGTGGGATTAGCGGCTGCACAACCACCATAGAAAAACCGATGCCGTTATGTATCCCAATTGGAATACCGGCAAGACCGATTATTCCCGAAATGAGCGCAGAGGATGAGAACGCCTTAAGTGATGAGGCTTATCAAACCTCAGTATTTCAGGTGAATACGCTGAAAGGTCATATTGTTCGACTCGAAGAAACCATGCGTTATCACAATCAGCTGTGTGGGCAGCTTAGGGAGAATCAATGGAATTCCAACTAAAAGATATATTGACGATATTAGCGCTGATTGTGACGTTCATTGGTTTGCTGATTGGGGTTCTAAAGTGGGCGCTCAGTGAACTGAACAAGCAAAGCGCCAGTGCTAATAAATCATTGGAAAAGGTCATGACGGAAAACTATCAGCAAATGACCAACACCGTGAGAGAGCTTAAGAACGAGTTTCATCAAAATAAAAACAAGCACGAAGAAAGGCTCAATAAGATTGCCAATGAGCATTGGGAGTTCAAAGCCTATGTCGCTGATAAGTACGTCAAAAAGGAAAACTGGTTAGAGCACGCGGTTAGCCTGGAACGTAAAGTAGAGCGCATTGGGAACCTTTTGAGTAAAGAGTACAAAGATTTGTTTCATGATGTCAGTGACATAAAAGGCTTTATCAACAGCCTGGATAAACAAAGTTCTGGAGATAAAAAATGAGCAATGTGGTGCGCGAAAAAAAGCGCTTGCAACGATTAAGAATACTGCAAGTGGTTAGTATGGTAAGGCCGGATACTTTGGGCGACGGATTGATCCGAAAAGCATTAGCGCCTGAATTGGATATTGTACCAGGCATAGAAGAATGTCGTCGTGCTTTGGATTATCTGGATGAGCGTGGCCTGGTGAAAGTGGTTAGTCGTACACCAGAAGTCTGGTTCGTTAAAGTGACAGCGGACGGTACCGACTTCTTGGATGGTACCGGCCCATCCTTGGCTGGTGTTGCACAACCAGATGAGTTCTAGTCATGAGCCGTTCCAGCGTCGACACACTGCCGTCTGAAATTAAAGCCTGGCTGGATCAACAGCTGAGCCGCAATAATTTTAGCAACTATGATGAATTGACAGAGCAGCTCAATGCCAAGTTAGAGCAGTATGAGCTAGAGCTGTCGATCAGTCGTAGTAGCTTGGGTCGTTATGGCAAAAAAATAAAGCATCGTATGCAGGATATGCGTAAGAGTGCTGAGATTGCTAAGTTGATGGCCACTGCAATGGGAGATGATGAAGATGCTATGAGTCAGGCAACGGTAAGCCTGGCACAAGACACCATCTTTCAGATGATGATCGACATCCGCGATGCAATGGATGAGAAAGACGGGACTAAAGTGTCACCGAAGCAGATGTCAGAGTTGGCCAGAGCGGTGGGAAATTTAGCCAGGGCATCACTGCCGGTTAAGAAGTACGCCAAGCAAGTGCGCGAAAAAGCCGAAGCCGCTGCGGATGCTGTGAGTAAGAAACTCAACAAGCAAGGTCTGACTAAATCAACTGTCGATGATATCAAGCGCGAAATTCTAGGGATTGGCCGTGAGTGATTCTTTTGTAGCGGAAGTCGCAAAAAAAGCTGATGAGGCTGCCCTAGCTGTCAATAGAGCAGTTCATGATCATGTTGGCGATGTCTTTCTAGGGTATCAAAAGACATGGGTGGCAGATAACTCGCAAATCAAGATTGGTGAGAAGAGTCGCCGGGTAGGTTTGACCTGGGCAGAAGCAGCGGACAATGTGCTGGCTGCTTCCCTGGCAAAAAGTGAGGGTGGTGACAGTACCTATTACATTGGTACCACCAAAGAAATGGCGCAGGAATTTATCGAAGCCTGTGCCATGTGGGTTCGAGTGTTCGATAAGGTAGCAGGGGAAGTTGAAGAGTCTATTTTCCTAGACGAAGATGAAAACGGTGATAAGGAAATCCTTACTTATACAATCCGGTTCCCGAAATCCGGGTTTAAGATCCAGGCGCTAAGTTCTAGCCCCTCTAACCTTCGGGGCCGTCAAGGTCGCGTTGTGATTGATGAGGCTGCATTCCATGACCGACTGGATGAGCTGATTAAAGCAGCGATAGCGTTAACCATGTGGGGCTCAAAGGTTCGCATTATCTCAACGCATAACGGTGTCGAGAATTTGTTTAATAGCCTTGTTGAGGAATCGAGAGCCGGAAAGCGTGATTATTCGGTGCATCGAATCACTATTGAAGATGCGTTAAACGATGGTTTATACAAACGCATTTGTTTGATTCGAGGGGTTGAATGGTCTCAAGAAGCTGAGGATAAGTGGCTACAAACGCTCATCAGCAGTACTGCAACAGTCGAGGACGCCAAAGAAGAGCTGTACTGCGAACCCAAGCATGGCGGCGGAACTTATTTTGCACGTTGGCTGGTTGAAAGTCGGATGTCTAAAGAATTTCCGGTGGTTCGCTTACAAATGGATACTGCCTGGAACCAGGCCCCGGAACATATTCGCCAGGCCGATATTGATGATTGGTTAGAAGCGCATGTTAAGCCACTACTGTCTAAGTTAGACCCTACGCTGTATCACGCCTTTGGTGAGGATTTTGCGCGTTCAGGTGACTTAACCATTATCGCGCCAATGGCTATTCACAAGAACCTGGTTAGAAAAGCTCCGTTCCTGGTTGAGCTAAGGAATATACCCTTTGTCCAACAGGAGCAAATATTGAAGTATATCGTTGACCGCTTGCCACGATTGGTCGGCGGCAAACTGGATGCCAGAGGTAATGGCCAATACCTGGCTGAGAGAGCTCGTGAAAAATATGGCAGTCAGGTTATTGAAGAGGTGATGCTGTCGCAGGGTTGGTACCTTGAGAATATGCCAAAGTTTAAATCGGCATTTGAAAGCGACGACATTGTGATACCACAAGATCAGGAAGTGTTATCGGACATGCAAGCTGTCCAATACGTTAAAGGCGTTCCTAAAGTACCAGAGGGCAACACCTCTAAAGATAAGGACAAGACCAAACAGCGTCACGGTGATGCAGCGATTGCACTTTGCCTGGCATACGCAGCGACCTTCAACACGCCCTCAAAATTCGAATTTACTGCACTGCCTTCACGCGATGAAGCGAACAGCAAAGACAGTGACTGGAATCTACCTCAATCAGGTGCATGGTAATGGATAAAATTGTTGACCAATATGGTAACCCCATAAAATCAAAGCAGTTAGAACAGCGACAGTCGGAAGCGGCTTTGTCGATGCTTGGTGGTTTGCCAAGCACGTTTGGCGAAGATCCGAGCCAAGGGCTAACCATCCCTAAACTGGTAAACATCTTCAGAGAAGCCAAAACTGGCCGCATTGAACAGATGGCCAATCTGTTTGAGATGATGGAAGAAAAGGATGGGCATATCTTCTCAGAGATGAGTAAGCGCAAACGGGTTATTCAAACATTAGACTGGGATATAAAACCACCTCGTAATGCTACCAAGGATGAAATCGCTCATGCGGAATGGGTCAAGGAAGTCATTCAGGATCTGGATGACTTTGATGACCTGATCATTGATCTGGCTGATGCTATAGGAAAAGGCTTTTCTGCGATTGAGTTGTGCTGGGAGCGTATTGGTAATGAGATGTTGCCCTGTCGCTTTGAGTACCACCATCAACGACTATTCACGATCAATCCTGATAAACCTAATGAAATATTACTCCGAGATGGAAAGTCGGGACAGGAGCTGTGGCCGTTTGGTTGGATTACTCATATTCATAAAGCCAAATCTGGTTACTTGGGTGATGCGGCATTATTTCGGGTACTGGCATGGCCTTATCTATTTAAGAACTATTCTGTGCGAGATCTTGCGCAATTTCTGGAAATCTACGGACTACCTTTACGACTGGGTAAATATCCAGGCACAGCTACCGATGAAGAAAAGCGCACCTTGTTACGTGCTGTGTTAAGTATCGGTAATAATGCTGGCGGCATCATTCCGCAAGGGATGGAGATTGATTTCGAGGCAGCAGCAGAAGGTTCTGAAGGGCCGTTTATGTCAATGATTGAATGGTGTGAACGTATTCAGTCAAAAGCCATTTTAGGCGCGACCTTAACCAGCCAGGCAGACGGTAAATCATCAACCAATGCGCTTGGCAATGTCCATAACGAAGTGCGACATGAATTGACGGTGTCCGATGGTAAGCAGCTTGCTAAAACGCTAACCGCCCAACTCGTATTCCCCTTACTGGCGATAAATAAATCTGGTATCACCGATTTTAGACGGTGCCCACGCTTTATCTTTGATACCGAAGATGCGGATGATGTTAAAGCTTACTCTGAATCAATTCCGAAGTTTGTTGATATGGGTATGCGGATCCCTGCTGACTGGTTACACGAGAAGCTTAAGATTCCGAAAGCAGAAGATGGTGAAGAGTATGTATTGAAACAGGAAACCAAGCAGCTTAATGAAGGAACTAAACTGACTGCTTTATCCAGGCAAGATGATATCGATGATGCCGACAGAGTTGTTGAGCAGCTGGAAACCACCACAGATGAAGCCATGACAGGCTTAATTGATCCAGTTCGAAAGCTGGTTGAAAAAGTGGAGTCGTTGCAGGAGCTGAGAGACGGAATTTTAGAACTGTACCAGGAACTGGATCATACACAGCTTGGCGAGCAGCTTGAGCGAGCCATGTTAGCAGCCCATTTGTTGGGACGGTTTGAAGTGTCTGACGGTGATTAAATGGCAGTTTATGTTGATGCACCAATCTGGCGCTATGGCCGGATGATGATGTGCCACATGTTGGCAGATAGCGTCAGTGAGCTTCATGAAATGGCTGACAAGATTGGTCTTAATAGAACCTGGTTTCAATCACACAAAACACCTCACTACGATATTTGTAAAAGTAAACGGCAGCTAGCTATCAAGTTAGGAGCCGTAGAAGTGAATAGAAAGAAAGTTGTTGAACTAATCAGAATGTACAGGAGTGAAAGCAGTGAATAATAAGCAAACCAAAAAGCACCGTAAACGCCAACGCAGAGTCTTAAACCAACAGGTGGTTAAGGTATTTGATGACATCATGACCTGGCCATTAAAAGATCGCCTAAAGTTAGCCTGGGGCATTGTGAAGGGCAAAAAAGCGCCAAAGGTGAAAGTTAAGTAATGCCTACTCAATACGGATCTTTGCCTTTTCTTGAAGCCATCCAGTTCTTCCGGGGAAAGTTAAACATACCCACGGAGCACTGGACTGACTTATGGCAGGGCCAACACTCCAAAGGTTTTATGATAGCTGGTGCGGTCAAGTCAGATTTACTTTCTGATTTTCGCCAGGCGGTGGATAAGGCTATTTCCGAAGGTACCACGTTAGCGGACTTCAGGAAGGATTTTGACCGTATTGTTAAAAAGCACGGCTGGCAATATAACGGTGGGCGCGGATGGCGTTCACGTGTCATCTACGACACGAATATTCGCCAGGCATATAATGCTGGCCGTTGGGATCAGATCCAACGAATCAAAAACCGACGTCCTTATTTATTATACCGTCATGGTGGCAGCGCCAATCCCAGACCGATGCACTTGTCTTGGGATGGCCTGGTGCTTCCTGTGGATGATCCCTGGTGGGATACCCACATGCCCCAAAATGGCTGGGGGTGTTCGTGCAAAGTCTTCTCATTATCTGAATCTGACCTGGTGCGACGTGGACTGAAAGTTGACCAGGCACCGGATAACGGCAGTTATGAATGGGCTAACCCTAACACTGGAGAGAAGCACCGGGTACCGAACGGGATTGATCCGGGCTTTGCTCATAATGT
>JAPHRL010000068.1 GCA_026195755.1 Kangiella sp.
CGTTGTCACGGGTATGGGTGATGATACTCTGCTGGGCTGCTGCCTGGGTGGCGCTCATGCCAGCTATTCCAGCCTCTGGATCTTGGGTTGCGGCAATGACTGAAGCTATCACGCCCAGAATAGTCGGGATGGAGATTTTGTCTTGCTGTTCTAAACGTCGGGCAAGATGTCGCTGGGTAACATGTGCTACCTCATGGCCAAGTACTGAGGCTAGTTCGCTTTCGCTCTGTGATGCTGTGATTAAGCCGGAGTGAATACCAATATAGCCGCCAGGTAACGCAAATGCGTTGATGGAGCTTTCCTGAATGACAAAGAACTGAAATCGTCTGCCTAGCGCATCTGGGTTAGCGGCGACTAACTTATGCCCTAGTTGTTGAATATAATCTGTGATCAGGGGATCCTTCATTAAAAACTGGCTACGTCTAATTTGGCTCATAATTCTGTCGCCAATTATCTGCTCTTCGGACACCGACAATGTTGCGCCAGCAGTTTCACCTAATTTAGGTAGGTCATTACTGGCCGCCTCCACAGGTAGTGAGGGGAGAGCTATAGCGGTGCTCAAGCTCAAGGCCCTAAGTAAGAAGAGCAGCTTTTTTCGGCGCAGCCTTTTAGTTTTATTCATAGGTGGTTACATGTCTTATGACAAAATCACTAGCAAGTTACTGTATATGATGGGACTTGTGTGGTAAAAGTTCAATCTCGAACTGTGTATCATGTGTCATAGTTGTTAGTGACTACAGGTTGATAAAAAATAGTGGATAAACAATGACTACGATTTTTACCCGTTGGTTTAAGCGTAACTTTTCAAGCCCGGCAACCATAGTGCTGAGTATGTTGCTGATCGTGGGCTTTTTTATCATTCTAACGGTTGGCGACATCCTTGCTCCAATCTTGTGGGCGTTGGTCTTTGCGTATCTACTTGAGTCTGTGGTTTCTGTACTTCGAAGGAAGGGAGTACCACGAATTTGGGCTGTGCTACTCGTATTTGCCGGGTTTATTGGACTCGTGTTAATTGTCGTTTTTGGTTTGATTCCTCTGGTCTGGGAGCAGGGAGCCAAGCTGGTGGCTGAGCTTCCTAATATTATGACGAAGGTACGAGAGAGTATTCTTGAACTTCCTGAAAAATATCCCAACTTTGTCAGTACCGAGCAAGTTAGTGCTTTTTTCGCAAACTTGAATAGCGAGCTAGCAAAGTGGGGGGAGGCAATTTTGAGTGCCTCTGTAAGTTCTTTAATGAGTGTGGCCACGGTAATGGTCTATATTATTTTAGTACCATTGCTGGTTTTTTTCTTCCTTAAAGATCGCAGACAGATCATCAGCTGGTGTACTCAATGGCTACCACAGGAGCGGCACCTGGCCGAGGCCGTGTGGAGTGAAGTAAATCAGCAAATTGGTAATTATATCCGTGGTAAAGTGCTTGAAATTGTCATTGTCGGTACCGCCTCTTACATCGCTTTTCTGTTCATGGGGCTCAATTACGCTCTACTACTGGGCGTCTGTGTGGGCCTTTCCGTTTTAATCCCTTATATTGGTGCCGCACTGGTCACCATTCCGGTGGCGCTGATTGCTTTTTTCCAGTGGGGCTTTACTCATGACTTCTACATACTGATTGTGGTTTACCTGATTATCCAAATTTTAGATGGTAATTTATTGGTTCCACTCATTTTCTCTGAAGCGGTCAATTTGCATCCTGTGGCCATTATTGGCTCGATCCTTCTATTTGGTGGTTTGTGGGGCTTTTGGGGAGTCTTCTTCGCGATTCCGCTAGCCATACTGGTCAATGCGGTTTTATCAGCCTTAAAAGGTCATAAAATCCAACTTGAGAAAGAAGAGCAAGAAGAAGAACTTGGTGAGCAAAAAGTGCTTGATTCACCAGAACCTACGGAAGAATCTTAATATAGAGTTGAGTTAGAAAAGCCTTGTAATAGGTTTGCATCTGTCACTCCCGCGCAAGCGGGAGTTCATACTCCCCTAACTACTGTCACCGTAAAATCGAACTTGTAAAAAAGAGTCGATGATAATAAGTTTAGTTCGAATAGTAAAAAGCACTAGGAGGGGAAACTTGGAGCAATTAATATAAATAAAAATATTTAATTTTAGGGAGTCCTTGAAATTGTGTCAGAGGTCTGTTTTCTCTGGCTTAATTATATCAGGAATATTTTATTACTTGAGTAGTTCAGCAGTTGTTGAAAGCATTCCAAAACTACCATTTTTAGACGTTGAGTTTAGTTCTATTGAATCATTGAGGTTTTTTTTGCTTATTCTATACGTCGGCACTGGAGTTATAGCTTGGTATTTTTCGCATAGGGCGGTGAAGATATTATCTTCTATAGAAGATAATAGAGTTGAGATGGCAGTTTCAAAGTACCCTTGCATAATTGTATCTAACTTTGGGGTTCGTCTCTGTCTTGCAGCAGCGTTAGTAGGTATGGGAATAGTTATACTATTCCAAATTTTTAATGATAATTATTTCTATATTATTTTCTTGACTTTAATTGTCTACCCACCATTTTATATGACTTTAGAAAACGGTAAAGAGATATATGACTGGGGTAATAGTGAGCTTGAGCGTAAAGACTCTTGAGGCTATGAGGCTAACGGTACATTATCAGTTTAACTTCATGGTATCTAAGTTAAGTATGAACTAAGTTAATGGAAAACTGTTTTCTGAGAAAAGAAAACTATTCTCAGAAGATCAAATTGTACTACTGTGAAGGGTTTGGCTCAATCAGAAGATGCACAGTTATTGCTGTTTAAGTAATTAAAAAGCCTCGTTTAAGGACGAGGCTTTTTGTTTTGTATATATATTTTTAACTGTTAATTAGTCCGATTAATCACCCACGCGAGGAGCCGGCATTTTCTGTCCGCCTTGATGCAAGGTTAAACCGCTTGCTGGTTTATCGCCTTCCAAATCAAACTCTAGTTTGGCGCCAACTTGTTTGTTGTGGAGCATATTTTCGCTATAGGCGATAAAGTCTATGGCTGGTTGGCCGGTTGCTTGACCAGTAAGGCCTTTTTCACCGCGGCGGATGCTGAGTATGAAGTTGGGCTGGATTTGGTAATCACCCACCAAGCGTTCCATCTGTGCTGGAGTGAGTTCGATTTCTACCAGTACTTCGACCGTATCGCTTATTTTCTTGGCGTATTCTGGCTCGGATTCACCGCCCTGATAGAAATCAAGGCCTGTCACTGTGCCCTGGTCATCACGCTTAAGCTGGAATGAACTCAGGGAGTTTAAGAAGACGAAGCGGTCATCGCCCACTGGGCGTACTTTAAATTCTGCACCGCTATCACGCTGACTGATGATCTCACCGTCTACAACGCGCAAGCTGCGAGTCGTATTTTCATTAATTCGATAGACGCCGACCACTGCTTTCAGCGCTTCATCTGAAAGCTCAATAGTGGGAAGTTCAATCGGGAAGGGTTTATTAATCGCCAGAGCTGCCAGGCGTTGGGCAACATCACCTGGGCGTGGCTCCAGACCGGCATAGTTGCTCAATACAACCACGGACAGCTTTGCTTCCGGCAACCAGAGCGCATGGGTATTAAAGCCGTGAATACCGCCACCGTGATGGAGCATTAGTTGTCCGTGCAGGCTTCCGCGCATCAGTCCGTAACCGTATCCGGCTTCACTCGCAGCTTCGTCCGGCGTATACATCCGTTCTAACATTTCTTGGGAAATGATGTCGCCGCCATGCAAGGCACGCTGCCAGCGATCTACGTCTAGTGCTGTCGCCGAAAGAGCCCCAGCGGCATGGGGTTGAGTCATGCTCAGCCAAGGCGCATTAACCGGTTTGTCGTCGGCCATCTGATATCCACGCGCACGACCGGTCAGAACTTGTTCATCTGGGTAATAACCAGTGTGTTCGATTCCAGCAGGTTTGAGTAACTTTTCTTCTATGTAGGCATTCCAGCTTTGTCCACTGACTTTCTCAATGACCGCGCCAAGTAACACGTAGCCTGAATTGTTGTAGCGCCAGCTTTCACCCGGAGCGAAGTCGTCCTCAATCTCTGAAAATACCGCGATCAGTTCATCCGTATTTACTTCGCGACGAATGCGCTCATCGGTAAAGTAACCAGGAATGCTGGTGTAGCTGGCAATACCTGAGGTGTGATTGAGCAAATGATGGATAGTGACATTATCCGCGGGAAAGTCTGGTAGAAAGCGGGTTAATGGATCATCCAGTGATAGTTTTCCCTCTTCGGCTAGCAACAGTATTGCTGCAGCGGCATATTGTTTGGTAACTGAGGCCAGGCGTAGAGTATGGTCTTCGCTCATGGCAACGCCCATCTCAAGATCAGCCATACCGTAGGCCTCTGAGAAAATGACTTTGCCATCTTTGGAAACCACCACGGTCGCTCCGGGAGCATCTGCTTGGTAAGTCTTTTCTAGCACCGACTGAAAGGCGCTGGCTTCTTTTGTAGTCGAGCTTTCTTTCTCTGGTACGCTGGCACAAGCAGCCAGGCCGAGCAACAGAGCACTTCCCCACACAGTGGTTATTGATTTTAAGGGTTTCATTCCTTCCTTTCTCCTATTATTAGATATGGCAACAGTTTTGCCAGTTGTTTGCGAAGAGTTTTACGCCACGATTTTTGCTAAGTCAATCATGGGATAAGGGGAGGTCTAAGACCGGAGGCAAAGAGTGCCTATTTAAGGATGAATACACTAAGAATAGCGCTAAGATGTTTCTTTTTATTACGCGTTAACTAGATGAAATATAAGATTTATTAATGCTAATGAAATAAGCGATAAGGATATTGTAATCTCATCTATGAATTTGTATTGTAAAGTGTTACAGCTAATGTATCAGCGAGAAAAACTGATAGTGACGCTTAAGAAAAAGCCTCGTGAAATTACGAGGCTTTTTACGTTCTAAAGGATGTTGTTATAGTAGCTCTGAAGCGTAATCGGCCAAACGTGAGCGTTCGCCACGTTTTAGCGTCATGTGCCCTGAGTGTGGCCAGTTTTTGAAGCGGTCGACGACAAAGGTGATCCCCGAGGTTGTTTCTGTCAAGTAAGGGGTGTCAATCTGTGCTACGTTACCCATGCAGACGACCTTTGTTCCTGGGCCTGCTCGGGTAATAAGAGTTTTCATCTGTTTTGAGGTCAGGTTTTGCGCTTCGTCAATAATGATAAATTTGTTGAGAAAAGTTCGGCCTCGCATAAAGTTCAATGAGCGAACCTTAACCCACTTTCTAAGCAAGTCGTGAGTCGCAGCCACGCCCCATTCATCATTGTCCGAAGGAGAGAGCACTTCAAGATTATCCATTAAAGCGCCCATCCAGGGAGTCATCTTTTCTTCTTCGGTTCCCGGAAGGAAGCCTATGTCTTCACCCACCGAAACGGTTACGCGAGTCACAATAATTTCTTTGTAGCGCTTAAGCTCAATGGTTTGCTCCAAAGCGGAAGCCAGTGCTAGCAATGTCTTACCGGTACCTGCGGGACCTTGCAAGGTTACAAAGTCTATTTCAGGATCCATCAATAGATTCAGTGCATAACTTTGCTCATGATTTCTGGCGGTGATTCCCCAAATATTATGGCTGTCATTGCGATAGTCAGCTAGTAATTCAATAGTAGCGGTTGGATGGCTCTCAGTTTCTTCAACGGTACGCACAATGGCTTCGAAATTATCTTGCGGTTGAAACAGGCATTGATTTAAGGACCAGTCAGATACAAGAGGTCCTTGTATGCGATAGAAGGTTTTTCCTTCCTCCTGCCAAGAGTCTATATCGCGACTATGCGTGTCCCAGAAGTCTTCTGGTAGTTCGTAGTAACCAGTATAAAGTTGCTCGACATCATCTAATACTTTGTCATTGTAGTAATCCTCAGCATGAACACCGACAATATTGGCTTTTATGCGCAGGTTGATATCTTTTGAAACTAACGTAACGGTTCGGTCATCATCTCGAGCTTGCAGCGCCAACGCCACATTAAGAATGGTGTTGTCAGCTTTACTACTGGGCAGTGAGTCGGGGAGTCTATCGATGTGCTCTTTTGTTTGGAAGAAAATTTTACCGTGTTTGTTGCGATCCTGAATTTGTGGGATGAGTCCTATATGAATGCCTTCAGCCATTGGATCTTCGCCTTCTTCCGCTGCGGAGAGCAGATCGTCGAGATAACGACTGACCTGCCGAACATTTCGGGCTACTTCTGAAACCCCTTTCTTTCCAGCATCCAGTTCTTCAAGAACAACCATAGGGATTAAAATATCATGCTCTTCAAAGCGAAATAGAGCAGTGGGGTCGTGCATCAATACATTCGTGTCCAATACGAACAGACGTTTTCCGTCCAGGTTTTCTTTTACCATGAGGCACCTCTCAAGTGGTTTATTATAGTGCTTTAACGGCTTCTAATACTTCTTCAACGTGGCCTTTGACTTTGAGTTTTCTCCACTCCTGTTTCAGTTTGCCCTGAGCATCGATAAGGAAGGTACTGCGCTCAATACCCATGTATTCACGACCATAGAGTTTCTTTTGTTTGATCACATCAAATGCTTTGCACATCTCTTCATCCACGTCGGACAGCAAATCAAAGGGAAACTCATGTTTTTTACGAAAGTTTTCATGCGTTCTGATACTGTCGCGAGATACGCCCAAAATTTCGGTGTTATGTTTCTGAAATTGCTTGAAATGATCGCGAAAATCTTGGCCTTCGGTGGTGCATCCAGGGGTGTTATCTTTGGGATAAAAGTAGATGACGAGGTTTTTGCCTTTAAAGTCGGCGAGTGAAAGAGTTTGGTCGCCAGTGGCGGGGAGTTTAAAATTAGGTGCTTTCTTATTAAGCTGTGGTTGGCTCAAATCAGCCTCCTTTGAAGTTTATTTCTAGAGTCTTTTTTATCGTTTTCATGATCACTTTACGTCAGAAAAAATATTGTCGCAAGCAATCCCGTCTTTTTTGTGATTTTGCTTGTTTTTACTGGTCTCGCTGGCTAACATAGCCCGCAAACAAGGGCAAGCCCTAAGGATTCAGTTATGTTTTCAGGTAGCATTGTAGCGATAATCAGCCCCCTGCAGGCGGATGGCTCTCTTGATAAAAATGCATTGCAAGAACTTATCGAGTGGCATATTGATGAAGGTACTCATGGTATCGTCATTATGGGCACTACGGGTGAATCTGCGACAGTGGATAGCAGAGATTATGATGCCGCGCTGCAATTGGTGGTAAAGCAGGTTGCTGGGCGTGTTCCGGTAATTGCGGGCACTGGCTCAATTAGCACCAAAAAGACCATAGCATTGACCCAACAAGCACAAGCTATGGGGGTGGATGCTGCCTTGGTGGTTACGCCTTATTACTGTAAGCCAAGTCAAGAAGGTTTATTTCAGCATTTTAAAGCAGTTGCTGAGAATACTAAGCTACCGATTATCCTCTATAATGTCCCGGGGCGTACGGCGTGTGATTTGCTACCTGAGACAGTTGCTCGCCTTGCAGATATTGAGAGTATTGTTGCAATAAAAGAAGCAACGGGCGATTTATCCCGAGTTGAGGAACTAAATCGGCGGTGTAAGACTCCAATCACCCTGTTAAGTGGTGATGATGCTACAGCTTTGGAGTTTTTGAAGCTGGGCGGTCATGGCGTAATTTCGGTTACTGCGAACGCTGCTCCCGCACTGATGAGTAAAATGTGCGATCTGGGCAAAGCAGGACAATGGAAGCAAGCCACTGTTATTAATGAAAAACTGTCAGCCTTACATCAGGATTTGTTTGTAGAAGCGAATCCCATTCCGGTTAAGTGGGCTCTGGCGCAAATGGGTAAATGTGAAGAGACCATTTTATTGCCATTGACTGTATTAGCTGAACAGTACCATTCACAAGTATTACAAGCGTTGGAACAAGCGAATGTCGACATTAAATAAGTATAAAACACTGATTATTATAAGTTCTTTAGCCACTGTATCTTCATGCAGCTGGTTCTCTGCCAAAGATGGCACTGAAGATATTGATGACCGCTATATGAAAAGTCAGCAAGGGCCTGAGTTACAAGTTCCTCCAGCTACTAAACATATCAGCGTTGATGATCGTTATCGTGTTCCTGAAGGTGTGATTATTACTAATCGTGATCCCAAGGGAAAAGGATTGAGCCTTGATCCACCTCAGTTATTGTTGCTTGGTGGTGATGGCGTGCGTGAAGATTCAGAGCAACTGCATCCAACGGTATGGGTTCGTCACCAAGACGCACCATTAATGGATTATGTGTCGCGTTTTGTGACGCAAAAGAGTATTCCTGTTGTGTCCTCCAGCGATAAACAAGTTAGTACAGACTGGATCACTGATAGTGATGAAACCGATTTGGCAAACTATATCGGCTCTTATAATTTGGATGGACAACGCCACCGTGTAACGCTTGAAATTATTGGTCAAAACCCTAATGAAGTTGCGGTTCAGGCGCGAAATACACAAAGCCAGCGTCTGGTTAATGACAAGTGGGTTGCAATGACGCCTTCTAAGGCTATTGCCAATCAGTTCTTGAACGCTTTCTTGGGTTTTTATGATTCTGAACGCACCAAAGAGGCTCGTGAGCGGATTCTGGAAGAAGGTACTGTTAATGTGAATTTAGGTACCAATCAGCAGGGTAATATTGCGTTGACGACTGAGCGTGACTTAATGTCTGTTTGGGAACAACTACCAAGAGTTATTGAAGAACTTAATCTAACGGTTTCTGACCGTGATCAGTCGGCTGGAATTTATTACTTTAATGTCAAAGAACCCGAAACTGGTTTTTGGGCGTGGCTGTGGAATGATGATGAAGCCAATCCGAAAGTGGAGATGGAGCCTGGTGATTACCAAGTTCACATCGAGACAACAGCTTTAGGCACTAGCATGACGTTTAAAGATGATGAAGGTAACTTGCTGGATGCCAACTTGGTTACGAAAATCTACCCGGAGTTCGCAGCAAGCTTCAAAAGCCGTGGAAAGCAATAATCAATTAAAAGTTGCATCGCTTGGTTCAGGAAGTAAAGGCAATGCAACGCTCGTATCAAATGGTGAAGTCACGGTCATGGTTGACTGTGGTTTCACCGTCAAAGAAGTTCTTAAACGTCTGCCTCGCTTAAATCTAGAACCCGATCAAATTGATGGTATTTTAGTGACTCATGAACATCAGGATCACATTAGTGGGGTTGGTGCTTTAAGCCGGCGATTTTCGATTCCGGTCTGGTCCACCAGGGGTAGTTTGTTATCGGGTAAGTGCGGTAATTTACCCGCGTTAAATCTGATCGAGGGCTTTGAGCCGTTTTCTATAGGAAGCTTAAACGTTACGCCCTTGTCGGTACCCCATGATGCCCGTGAGCCCTGTCAGTTCCTTTTCACTCAAAATGGGTTACGCCTTGCAATTTTAACCGACCTTGGCTGTTTCACACCGAAAATTGTCGAACAGCTTACACCTTGTCATGGCATATTACTTGAGTGTAATCATGATGAGGAGATGCTCTGGAATGGGCCTTACCCAGATCGACTCAAGCAACGAGTTGCTGGCAAAATGGGACATATGAGTAATCGACAGGCGTTAGAGCTTTTACAGCAAATGGACCGTGATGCATTGCAACTTGTGATAGCTACCCACTTAAGTGAACAAAACAATTGCCCTGAACTGGTTAGTAAGCTGTTGGCAGAAGCCTTAAGCTGGCCTTTGGAGCGAGTTAAGGTTGCACAACAGGATATGGGTTTTGCTTGGCAGAAAATTGGGTTTAGTGCTTGAGAGCTTTCTAACCTAGGATGGGAGCTGCTTCAGATCATGAGGCGTTAGATAAGTCCTTCTTCATCAGGCTGACTGTTACCTTCAACATCTTCAAGTTGTTTGAGCGGCATGGTGATGGTGAAAAGGGCACCGTTTAACATGCGGCTGTCTTCCGCCCAAATCTTACCGTGGTGACGGGAAATAATACCTTTAGCAATCGCTAACCCTAAACCTGCACCTCCTGAGTCTCTATTACGGCTAAAGTCGAGACGTGTAAAGGGCTCAAAAATTCTCTTTCTTTTGCCAGGAGGAATACCAGGACCATCATCTTCTACTTGAATATCAATAGATTCATTATATTCAGTGAGGTTGATTTGAACGGTTGAAATTGAGAAGCGGGCCGCATTTCTAACCAAGTTGATTAAAGCTCGCTCGATTAAACTTTTATCAGCATACACCATGCTTCCCGAGCTTGGTTGACTATAAATGACGAATTTTTTGTTGTTATGAATAGTTTTAACTTTGTTACACACATCCTGAGTCAGTTCCTTAATGTTGAACTCCGATAGCTGTAAAGGATGTTGGCCGTGTTTCAGGCGGGAATAACCAAGTACTTCGCGAACCAGCGCGTCAAGTTCATCCAGTGCATCATGCATATCATCCGATAGTTTTTTACGGCGAGAGTCTGAGGTTTTGTCATTAAAGAGATCCAGTGCAAAACTTAAGCGAGCCATTGGACCACGGAACTCGTGCGCAACCGCATGCATTAGATCTCGTTGGTTGTATAGGCTCTGCTGGTGCTCTTTTCGCAAATCGTTAATGTGTTCAATAAGTTTTGGTATGTTAAGGGACAGGTCTTGCATTGCGTCACTTTTTCTGTCCAGTGCAAGGCCATCAAATTGAACTTTATCAAGGGCATAGCTGGCGGGTCGCAGGTTCCTTTGGTTTAGATAGTATAGTCCGTACAAGATAGAACCATTCAAAAGAAACAAGGTAAAAGCATATACTATCCAGTCTTTTACTGTGACATAAAAATAAGGGGCGTCATAAGGACCAAGAACCAAGATAGATTCATCATCATTCAAGATGACAAGTCCAATGGGCCCATCTTCTCCATTCATATAGACCAGATAGCGGTTTTGTCTGAGTTCATCTTTAATATTTTTATCGAGATTTAGTTCGGACAGTTTTTCAGATGTGATTTTTGTGTCCAGTTCGTATTCGGCGCGAGCAATAGTCTGGGGTGAATGATCGTAATCGAGAATGGACAATCTGAAATTAAGTTCGCGAGCGTCGGAGGTAATACTGTCTCTGACTTCTTTTTCTCCGATATCAAATACCCAGGGGAAGTAAACGTAATAGATAAAGGTGCCGCCCAATATATTGGCAACAACTAAAATTAGCAGAGGGGCAATTATTTTGCGAATCATTTGGTCAACAAATAGCCTTCACCACGAATTGTCTTAATGATGTAAGGTAGCTTGGGATCGTCACCTAATTTTTTTCGTAGCCGAGAAATCCGCAAATCGATACTTCGATCGGTGCCATCGTACTCAAGACGGAAGGTTTTACGGTGGAGTTCTTCTCGGCTCACCACTTCGCCAGAGCGTTCGGCTAGCAGCCATAAAAGGTTATACTCCGCAGTCGTTAGGTGAACAACTTGACCATCAGAAATCACGGTTCGGTTTTGAGGGTTGATTTTGACCTTTCCGGCATGAATAAAGTCAGTACTGTTCTCTACGGCATCAGAAACTTCTACACGCCTTAGAAGGGCGCGTAAATGGGCCAACAAAACACGTGATTTAACAGGCTTTGAAAGGTAGTCATCAGCGCCAGTTTCAAGCCCAGCAACTTCGTCGATATCGTCGCTCATAGAGGTTAGCATTAGAATAGGGCCGCTATACTGCGGGCGTACTGTACGGCAAACGGTTAGTCCGTCCGCACCAGGTAGCATAACGTCAAGTATGACAGCTCTAGGCTGCTGCTCTACGATAAGGTCAATAGCTTTAGTGCCGTTAGCTTCAATTTGTACCTGATAGTCATTGCTTTCAAGGAATTCAGCTACCAGCGACGCTAGCTTGTCATCATCTTCTACAAGTAAAATAGTTTGCGACATTATTAATAGTTTTTCGGAGTAGACCCAACAAAAGTAGGCATTAAATTGCCTGATTTAGTCTGTCAGGTCAATGCTTTACCCAAAATATCTAAAGTATTTTTAGATTTCTATGTTTGGATAATAGCATATTTTGCTTCCACATATTGGGACTCGGTATAAATGACATTAAAAATCAAAGGCTTGGTTAATTATTGTCATAATTGCATTTAACTGCTAATCTCTTACAGTATGAACTGTGTCATAAAATTTAACATTATAGACACGTCATTTGGCTTATAAACTTTTCACGCATTACGGCTGTATACTCATGAAAAAAGTAACATTATTCTTATCTGCGCTATTATTGGTTGTGCTTTCTGGTGTTTCTGGTATTGCAAAAGCTGCTGAGCAGGTGAACGTTAAAGGTTCTAATCTGCAATTGAATGGCATAGCTATTCACAGTGAATTGCGTCAGGAATGGTTCCTTAATGGTTTATATTTGAGCAATAAATCAGATGATCCTGAACAGATCTTAAATTCTCCTATGATTAAGAGAATGCAAATCAAGGTATTGGCTGATGAATTGCCAGGACGTCGCTTGAAGCGCTTTTGGATAGAACGAATTAAGAATAATAATGAGGCTGCTTTAGTGTTAGAAAACGCTAAAGGGGTGCGAGACTTGGCGGATGCGCTAGGTCAAGACTTAAAGGCTGGTGATACTATTAATATCGACTATGTGCCGGGCGAAGGTACAGTGGTTCAAATTAATGGTGCAGTGGTGAACACTGTGGACGAGGCGGTTTTCCCGCTAATGCTTAATACTTGGGTGGGTGAAAGACCACCGTCATCGGAGTTCAAAGACGCCATTTTAGGTAATCAATCAGCAGTAAATTATTCGGATCTGCTCGCCAAGTTCTCAACCATTAGTCAATTAGCTTCTCGTGTATCTCTATTCGATCAAGCGGCTCAAGCAGCTAAAGCAGAGGAAGAGCGAAAGCAGCGCGAAGCTGAAGAACGTCGACAAGCAGAAGAGCGCCGCGCCCTGGAGCTACAACGCCAGGAAGAAGAAAGACAGCGTCAAGCTGAATTAGCTGCAGAACGTGAGCAGCAACAAGCCCAAGAACAGGTTGAACAGCAGCCTGTGGAGGAGCCTAAGCCAGAGGTTACGCAACCGGTAGTTGAAGAGGTACCTGCTGGTCCAACCGAAGAAGAACTTGCTGCAATGAGAGTTAGCTACAACTCGTCTATTCGTTCTCACTATATTCCTTTCTTCCAATATCCAGTACAGGAGATTATGCGTCGCCACGGTAAATCAGCCCTGCTCAACCCTCGCAAGGGTCGCACCCATGGCGAAGTAACTATCCAACTGGAAGTGGATCGTGATGGTGAGCTTGTTGGTGGTAGCCTGGTTTCAAGTTCAGGAGAAAAGATTTTGGATGATGCGGTTATGAGCGCCTTGTTTGATGCGGTTCCATATCCTGCTATGCCGGAAGAGCTGCCGGAAGAAACATTTAAGACTACATTACCTATTTCAATTCCAGCGCCACAAATGTAGAATCTTCTGCATTATTTATGACAGGGGCCTATATGGCCCCTTTCTATTATGTTGGTCATGGTCTAGAGACCTACTTTAATTAATGATCGCTTTTCTGTTTAATAATAGCAGCTAAGTCGTATCGTTTGTTCAAATAAACCAAGGTAACAACTAATGAATATCAATTGCTTATTCGATAGTGGGAACATTGAAGTTATTGATGCTAGTGATGACACTAATGTAAAACTAGCCATTAATACTGATTCAAATTCAGAATTTAAACAGTGGTTTCACTTTCGCTTACACGGTGATATTGGAAAGACTTATCATTTTGATATTACCAACGCTAAAGATTGTTCCTATGTGGATGGCTGGAAAGATTATCAGGTTGCAGCATCTTACGATGGGGAGTATTGGTTTAGAGTCCACACCAAATTCGATGACGAAAAGCGATTAACCTTTTCTCATCAGTTAGCACATCCCACCATTTTCTTCGCCTATTTTGAACCTTACTCTTATGAGCGCCACTTGAGCTTAGTTCAGCAGGCTCAACATTCAGAGCTTTGTCAGCATCAAATTTTAGGCCAAACAGTTGACGGTCATGATATTGATTTACTGGTTGTTGGTGATGAAAGCCGTGCGCGGAAAATTTGGGTAACTGCACGTCAGCATCCGGGTGAGACGATGGCGGAGTGGTGCGCAGAGGGTTTGATTGAGCGCCTACTAAATGAAGATGACGCTTTATCACAAAGCTTACTGCAAGAGGCCGTTTTTTATATAGTACCGAACATGAATATTGATGGTGGCATACGCGGTAATCTGCGCTCCAATGCAGCGGGCGCGAACTTGAATCGTGAGTGGCAAAACCCAAGTTTAGATAAAAGCCCTGAAGTTTATCATGTGCGTAACAAGATGAAGGATACCGGCGTTGATGCATTTTTAGATTTACATGGTGATGAAGGTTTACCTTATGTTTTTGTTGCTGGCTGTGAAGGTATTCCTAGCTATGATGAACGTATCAAGAATCTGGAGCAAGAGTTCAGTGCTATTCTTAGAGCGGTCAATCCGGATTTTCAGTCAGAGTATGGTTATGACAAAGACGAGCCGGGTAAAGCTAACTTGACAGTTGCAAATGCCTGGGTTGGTGAGGAGTTTAAGTGTTTGTCACTGACTCTGGAAATGCCTTTTAAAGATAATGCCAATTTACCAAATAAAGAAACTGGCTGGTCAGGTGACCGTAGTTATTTGTTGGGGCAAACTCTGCTAAACCCATTGTACCAACTTGTTAAAAAATTAAGGTAGTAGCATGGCAAAGTTTTTAGTATTCGGCGCAGGCTTTGTCGCCGAACCGTTAGTTGAATATTTATTACGTCGCTCTGATAACTCGGTTACGGTAGTCAGCCATATTCTTGAGGAAGCGCAAGCTTTGGCCAAGAAGTTTCCAGGAGTAGGAGCGGTGCAAGCTGATGTAACCGATCAGGCACAAATTGAGCCATTAATTGCTGATAATGATTTAGTTGTGAGTCTGGTGCCGGCCACTCTTCATACGGTGATTGCAAAAGCTGCCATCGCACAGAAAACCAATATGGTGACTGCCAGTTATGAATCTCCCGCAATGCGAGAGCTGAAACAGGAAGCTTTAGAGGCTGGTGTCACTATCTTGAATGAAATTGGCTTAGATCCGGGTATTGATCACTTGAGTGCAATGAAAATCATCGATCAAGTCCATGCCAACAACGAAAAAGTGATTAGTTTTGTGTCCTGGTGTGGCGGTTTACCATCGCCAGAGGCTAATGATAATCCGCTTGGATATAAGTTTTCATGGGCTCCTAAAGGTGTTTTATTAGCATTACTTAATGACGCACTATTCTTGCACAATGGTAAAGTTGAACGCGTGGTCGCAAAAGAGCTTCTTAAGTGGGCCAAGCCGTTGCAAGCTAATGGCTTAGAGCTTGAAGGTTATCCAAACCGTGACTCAACAGGCTATCAGGAAATTTATGGCATTCCTGAGGCGCAAAATATCATCCGAGGCACATTCAGATATTCAGGTTTTTGCGAGATAATTCAAGCGGCTAAAGATCTAAACTTGCTGGATGCCGAATCAAAAGCACCGATGCGAGATACTGTGTGGAAAGATTATGTTTGCCAGATCAACGGAGTTGATAGCTTTGATGCTCTTAAATCGCGCATATCAGAGTCTGCATGGCGAGGATTAGGATGGATCGGTTGTTTCTCTGAGCAGGCTACAGGTGATTTCCCAGGTCCAATTGATGCGTTTTGTAACTTGCTGGTACAGAAGTTAAATTATCATGAAGACCAAGTTGACATGGTATTACTACAGCACAAATTCGAAATTGAAAAAGCCGATGGCAGTCGATACCACATTTCATCAACGTTGCAGGAGTTTGGGCAGGTTGATGGCTATACGGCAATGTCAAAAACAGTAGGTTATCCGGCAGCTATTGCAAGTCAGCTTATTGCTGATGGAAAGATTGAGCGCAAAGGTATTATCTTGCCTATGACCAAGGATATTTATCATCCAATTCTTGAGTTGTTGGAAAAAGAAAGTATTGTCTGTGAAGAAGATGTCAGGGAAATGAACCCTAACTTTTTAAGTGAGCTTAATTAGTCGTATCCACAGACTCTAGTTGCTTGGGGTTTAGCTTGATAAATCTTAAGGTTGAGTCTGTGTTGGCTTTTGCTCTTTCTCTTTCTCTGTAGCACGTAACTCATTACTCAGGAATTGTTTTATTGCTTCCTGTGTAATGAGTTCAAAATCTCTTCCTTCACTAATCTGCTCTCCCATCTCTTTATTAAGAAGTAAAACAGGTCGTTTGGAGAGCTGTACATTTTGCCATTTCGCCAGTGCTTTATAATGACTAACATTGGGCTCATTACTATCATCAACAATCAATACCGAAGGATAGTTTTTATGGGTCAGTCGATGGTAAGGACTAACAGCTAAAAACCATTCGGTTGATGCCTGATCACTATCCAACATGAACTCTTTCATCCAGAATGGATTCTTTGACTCCAAAAAGCTCAAATAATTAGCTTCGATATTTTTCAAAACTAACGCATTAAAGTTTTGTGGTGCGTGAATCGAAGCTTCCATGATTAAACTACCAGCAAAGCCTTCACCGTAAGCTGCAATCTTTTGTCTATTTGAGTAATTCTGATCCGCTAACCAGTCGATAGCAGCAATAATATCTTCAATAGCTCTGGCGTGTTTTTGACCTCCGACCGATTGACGCCAACTCTCTCCATAAACGCCACCGCCTCGGATATGGGCAATAGCGACGATCCCCCCTCGTTGAAGCCAATCACTGGTCAATGGGCTGTAATAAGGTGACTGGATATGGCCAAAGCCTTTATTGGTCATCAGAAGGGTGGGATTATCGCTGTTTTTTGACAGGTCCTCATGGTACGCAATGGTTAGAGGAATGCGGCTGCCGTCCGCTGAGCGATAGAATACTGTTTCTGTAATAATGTCTGTAAGTTGATTAAGTGGTCGTAGACTTTTTGATATGGTTTTGTCGTCCAAATTTAACGAAAATATTCGAGAGGGATGATCGAAGGTATTAATAGTGATGAGCGAGCTTAGCTGCTGGTTAGGCATATATCGAGTTGGTTGAATATGCAGCTGGCTGTTGGGGGCTACACGAATCAATTGTTTAGAGTTACCATTTAGTTGGGTCAGATAGAGCCTTTGCTGGGTGTTATTGAGGTATTGCAATAACCAGCGATTGTTAATCAGCTGTGCCGAAATGAGTAGCTCATTATGCTGCGCAATCACTTCTTTCCAGTTGCGGCGGGATGGTTGCTTTAGGTTAATTGATATGATTCTCCAGCGTGGCGCCACCAGATTAGTCTGAAAATAGAAGGTATCATTGATATTACCAATAAAATTAAGGCTAGCTCGGGTGTTTTTAGCAATATTGATTGGGGCCAGCGACTTTTCTGTGTTTTCAATCGGAATGATCCAAATTAGGTCAGATGTATCAACCAGATGTTTAGCCGTTATTACTAAGTAGTGGTGGTCCTGAGAGAGTTTTGCAGAAACATGCCACTGTGTTGGATCTTCCATGTGCTCATTTAGATCGAACAAAATTTTACTAAAGTCAGGTCCTTTACCAAGATTCTGATAGTACACTTTGTGATTTGTTTGATAAATAAAGCGGTTAAAGCCTGATAGCCAATTAAACTCTGTCTGAAGTTGAGTCGCAGGTAGACGGTAACTATTGAACTTTTTCGCCGCTAAATCAAACAATAACCAACGAAACTGTTTTTGACGGTTTTGAGTTTGAATGGCTAGAAATCGCGCTTTGGGTGATAGCGATGTGGCGACAGCTTGCAGGCCATCTGGAAGTGTTCCCAACTCTGTTTCAATTTCTTTTATAGTGTCATAGACAACAACTCGGCTTCGTTGATTCGTTGGATTTTCCTTAATATAAAAAAAACGGTGCAAAAATTGCTGCGGGAGACGATGGTTAAATATTGGGTCTGTTGTATTGACTGCCTCAATACCTCGGTTTAATCCCGAAAAGTATTGGATAGAGAGTTCTGTTTGCTGTTCTATCCATGCAGTACGCTGGGGTGTTTTTTGCTCCAGCCACATGTAATGGTCATTGATTTGGACGCCATTTAAAAGATAGTCATAATCTTGTGTTGGGTTCTGTGGGAGGGAGACTTGTGCCAGAGGACGCTCATCTTGCTCCTCTTCATCCGAGCAAGAAACAAACAATAGACTCGAAAATAGCAGCATTAGGGAAAGACTCATGCGAGCTTTAACACGCTGTATCTGTGTCTTATCAGCTTGGTTGGGTTGATTTATAGCTGCGCGCGAAAGCATAAAGTCCTTGTTAAGACCAAACAGAAGGTTGGATTGATTGTACCAATAGGTAAATTTAATGCAAAACCAAATAGACACAAAAGGTTTATCAGTTAGATGCTAAGTGTTATATAATACCCGAACCACTCTGAAATTCCTGATATGGCGATGAATTCTACTGTAGCGCCCATTGAAATTGATGTCCCTTTCCCTAAGCCTCCTGTTGAACTTTCTGTTGATGAAAAAGAACATCATCGAAAGCTCATTATAGAGCAGCTTAAGCAGCATAATGCGGTTTTGATTGCTCATTATTATACGGATCCTGAAATCCAGGCTTTGGCCGAGGAAACTGGCGGTTTTGTTGGTGATTCGTTAGAAATGGCCAAATTTGGCGCTCGTCACCCAGCCGATACCCTGATTATTGCAGGGGTTAAGTTTATGGGTGAAACGGCCAAAATCCTCAGCCCTGAAAAACGTGTTTTAATGCCTACTCTGGAGGCGACATGTTCTCTAGATCTAGGTTGTCCGATTGAGCAATTCAGCGAATTTTGTGATCAGTACCCAGACCGTGAAGTGGTTGTGTATGCCAATACGTCAGCCGCTGTAAAAGCACGTGCTGATTGGGTTGTGACCTCTAGTATTGCGGTGGATGTGCTTGAGTATTTAGCCGAACAGGGAAAGAAGGTTATCTGGGGGCCTGATAAGCACCTGGGACGCTATATTCAGCAGAAAACGGGTGCCGATATGTTGTTATGGCAAGGGGCCTGTATTGTTCACGATGAGTTTAAATTGAAAGCCTTGGAGCAATCCATCGCTTTATACCCAGAAGCTGCGGTATTGGTGCATCCTGAATCGCCCCAGAATATTGTCGACCTGGCTGATTTTGTGGGCTCTACCTCACAACTGATTAAAGCTGCTAAAGAGCTACCAAACAAACAAGTTATCGTTGCAACCGATAAAGGGATTTTCTATAAAATGCAGCAGGCAGCGCCTGAAAAAGAATTGATTATTGCACCGACAGCGGGTGAGGGAGCAACCTGCCGTAGTTGCGCCCACTGTCCCTGGATGAAGATGAATGTCTTGCAACTTTTATCGCAAGTCTTTGAGCGTGACGACAATGAAATCTTCGTTGATCACGATTTAGCTGAAAAAGCATTGATCCCTTTACAGAAAATGGTAAATTTTGCAAACGATATACAAGTAAATGTTAAAAGTAATATTTAACTGAGACCAAAATTAATTGAGACCAAAGGGGAATTATGAAAACCAAAATAACAACGTTAAGCTTAGCAGTTCTTGTCACCTTGGGCGTTACTGCCTGCGGTGATCAAAAAGAAAAGGCTGAGTCTGAGCAAGAAGCTAGCCAGTTAGTTGCTGTAGAAACTACAAAGACCGAACAAGCAGTTAAAGTTGAGAAGAAAGTAACAACAGGCAGCAATTTAGTCAGGATTATTGAGGGTGAACATCGAAGTGATGCAAATAAAGCTCGTAACCAATACCGCCATCCTGCGGAGACTATTAAGTTCTTTGGTATCAAACCTGGAATGACGATAGTTGAAGTTTCACCAGGTGGTGGGTGGTACACAGAGATACTAGCGCCTTGGTTGGGTGCTGAAGGTAAGTTATATGCTGCTCATTTCGACCCGAACTCTGAAGTGGAGTACTATCGTAACGGTTTAAAGAATTTCCAAGAGAAGTTAAAAGCCAATCCAGATTTGTATTCAAATGTTGAGTTAACCGTTTTTGATGCTACTTCAAATAAGCCAATTGCACCTCATAACAGTGCTGATGTCGTTGTAACCTTCCGTAATGTTCACAACTGGATGCGTGGTGGTCGTGATGACGCTCTTAACGCTTTTAACTTAATGTATGACGCCGTAAAACCTGGCGGTTACCTTGGCGTCGTTGAGCATCGCTTAGCAACTGGGTTAAAGCAGGACGAGCAGGCGAGTTCGGGCTATATGCATGAGAAGTTTGTGATTGATCTTGCAGAAGAAGCCGGATTCAAACTTCTGGAGCGTTCACAGATTAATGCGAATCCTAAAGATACGACCAATCATCCTAAAGGAGTGTGGACTTTGCCGCCGAGCTTAAGACTGGGTGATGAAAATCGAGAGACTTACTTGGAAATTGGTGAGAGTGATCGAATGACTCTCAAGTTCGTGAAGCCTGCCACCGAATAAATTGATCAAATAATCGTCTTTGCATAGGTAACACTGCACCCAATATCGGTGCAGTGTTATGCTGTGGCTACTCTTGATTGAACATTTGCAGGGTTATGAGTTTTTGTTTCAAAACGGCTTAACAACTCTTTGGAAGAGGTATGCTCGCTGTATAAATAGCGAATCAGTTCTTGCTGTGAGATGTGAGGCGCAAACATTGCAATAAAATCTTTCATGTACTGCTTCAAAAATAGATTTTTATGAAATGCTAGCCAGGTTGTGCATTGTGGCAACATATCAGAAGTAGGGTAGCTGATGAGGTCTTTGTCTGCTTGCGGATCATAAGCCATATTAGCGATGATACCGACCCCAAAACCCTTCCTTACGTAAGTCTTAATGATGTCCGCATCGCGGGCAGTAAAGACGATATTGGGTTCCAGCTTTTCTTTTTTACAGGCGCGCATCAAACTGGATGAGTTTTTATCACTCAGGTTATAAGTCACCAGTGGGTATTTAACCACGTCTTCCAAGGTGATCTTTCTTAAATCGCCTAATTCATGGTCTTGTGGAAACAGAATAGACCTATCCCATTGGTAGCAGGGTATTTGAACGATATCGGGGCCAAGTTCCGCTGTACCTGAGGCAATCACAAAATCAATCTCCTGCTTACGCAGTTGCTCAATGACCTGTTCGGTTGTACCTTGTTGCAGGTCAATTTTGAGATTGGGATATTCTTTGTGGAATGCGGCAAAAGTTCTCGGCAGGACATATTGAGCCTGCGTTTGTGTCGTGCCGATTGAAAAGCAGCCCGAGTCGTCTTGGCTCAACTCACTTGATAGTCGTTTAATGTTATTGATTTCCTGCATGACCTTACGTGCGCGTCCAAGTATTTCATTCCCTACCTGAGTAATACCAACTAACTGCTTACCATTTCTTTCGAAGATTTTGGTTTGTAACTCATCTTCGAGCAGTCTTAGCTGTTTGCTGATCCCGGGTTGGGATGTAAATATTTTTTGAGCCGCATTGGTAATGCTGAGGTTATTGTCAGCAATTGCGATCAAATATTTTAGTTGTTGCAGTTTCATTTTAGACGTCTAAATGGTTAAATGGCCAAAGAGCGTAGCATGTCTTATGCTTAAAGGCAATATCTTATATATCCTTGAGATATATTACGCAAATACTTTTTGCTTCTTTATAACCAAAGGTTATTAGAGCATAATGCTAAACAATTAGCTTCTGGGCCTTATTACGCATAGATTTGCCATTGGTTTTGTTGATTAAGCTTTAAAGTTGTTTATTAATATCATTGCTTAACGTTTGGTATTTTATGAGATAAATGGCGTCAAGCTACACAATAGAGGTTCTATTAATGATTCATGATTCCATTTTGGGCACTATCGGTAATACACCGGTTATCAGAATAAATCGATTGGCACCTAGCCATGTGTCAATGTTCGTAAAAGCGGAATATTTTAATCCGCTATCTTCAGTAAAAGATCGTCTCGCTTACGCTATTATCAATGATGCGGAGCAACGTGGACTATTAAAGCCTGGACAAACAGTAGTAGAGGCCACCTCAGGGAATACCGGCATTGCTCTGGCTATGGTTTGTGCAGCGAAAGGATATCCCTTTGTTGCGGTTATGACTGAAACCTTTTCTATCGAGCGTAGAAAGATTATGCGAGCTCTTGGAGCTAAGGTTATTTTGACTCCGGCAGCTGAGCGCGGCACCGGTATGGTAAGGGTTGCTAAGGAGTTGTCAGAACAAAAAGGATGGTTCTTAGCTCGTCAATTTGAGAATGAGGCTAATCCCGCGTATCACCGAAATACGACTGCGCCAGAAATTCTGCAAGACTTTGCCGGTAAACGCTTAGATTACTTTGTCAGCGGCTATGGTACCGGAGGAACCATTACCGGGGTTGGTGAAGTTCTTAAAGTAGCGCGCCCAGAAACTAAGATTATTGCTACTGAACCAGCGGGGGCCTCTTTGCTAGCGGGTAAAGAATGGCAGCCTCACAAGATTCAGGGGTGGACGCCAGACTTTGTAGCAGATGTTATGAATCAACAAATTTATGATCAGGTGATTCCAATAGCTGATGAACTGGCGCGTGATACATCATTAGCTTTAGCACAGAAAGAAGGTATCTTCTGTGGAATTTCAGCAGGAGCTACTTTCGCCGCAGCCTTGGAGGTTGCGAAGAAAGCAGAAGAGGGGGGTTCGATTTTAGCAATGCTGCCAGATACAGGTGAGCGTTATATGAGTACTTTCCTGTTTGAGGGTATTAATGAAGGAAGTGATGACGAGCTACTACGTTAGTTTTTGTTGCTGTACATAAAAAAAGGAGCAGGAAATTTCTGCTCCTTTTTATTAATTGAGACTTCTTTACTTTTTAATTTTCTCTCCTTCAGCTTCCATATCAAGCACATAATCATCTCTATCTTTTCTCAAGTCATCGTCCGTTGGAAGCGGTTGACCCGTATAGGCATGCAGGAAAGCTTCGCATAACAGTTCGCTATTGGTTGCGTGACGTAGGTTATTCACCTGGCGACGAGTTCTCTCATCGGTCAATATTTTCAATACCGAAAATGGAATTGATACTGTAATTTTTTTTACTTTGTCTTTTTTCTCACCGTGTTCAACGTATGGATTGATAAAGTTTCCATCCCAATCTTTAGCCATATTAACCTCGTGTCTTATTCGATGTAGTTATTATACATCCTTTTCAGCCCTCTAAACATCTTGACTTATAAACTTATAAAAGTATATTGGCCATATAGACGGCTAAACGTCTTTTCGTTAGTTGTTCAATCCTGAATGTTTAGAAGCGGATCGTGATATGTCACATCAAAGTGCAGAACTTAATAGTTCAGAACAGAATAGTGCAGAGCTGATTTCAGATAGCAATTCACAACACTGGTTGTCGATGCCCAGTCGGGCACACAAGCAAAGTGTGGGATTTATTGATATGGGATCAGCCCATGTAGATAGTTTGCCGTTACTGCATGGCGGAGTTATTGAAGATTTGGAAGTGCATTACAACTGTTATGGCTCTTTGAATAATCCAGCCATAGTGGTACTCGGCGGAATTTCAGCTTCACGCAATATCCATAACTGGTGGGGAGAGTTAGTCGGGACAGGAAAGGCTATCAATCTCGACCAGTTCTGTGTGATTGGCATTGATTATATTTCTAATCAAGATCCCAAAAATCCAAATCTTGTTTCTCCTTTTGATCAAGCGAAAGTAATTCGTCTGGTGTCGGAGACGTTAAACTTAAATAAAATTGAAGCCGTTGTTGGAAGCTCATACGGTGGCATGGTGGCTTTGGCATTTGCGGCTTTATACCCAGCGATGCTAGAAAAACTGATATGTGTAGCGGCAGCCCACCGAAATACACAGGTGTCGGTGGCCCAACGTCAAATTCAACAACAGATATTGAACCTGGGTATCCGTACCGGTGAGCTTAAAGCGGCCATTTCTATTGCGAGAGAGCTTGGCTTTATCAGCTATCGAAGTGAGCAGGAGTTAGAAAATAGATTTAGTCCATTGAGAGTGATTAAGAAGCAAAACTTAACATTTGAGCTTGTTGAGTATTTAAAGCATCAAGGTGACAAGTTCGCCAGCCAATTTGACATCGACAGATACCGTTCACTTTCTCAATCCATCGACCTGCATAAAGTAAACCCGAAAGACATCCACACTCAGGCGCTATTTGTTGCTATCGATAGCGATAGATTAGTGCCCGTACATTTAGTTGAAGAGTGCGCTGCTGCTTGCACGGGCCGAACACATATTAAAACTATTCACTCACAATATGGCCACGATGGTTTCTTGCTGGAAACCGAGCAATTGGCAGAGTGTATAACACCATTTCTGAGGAATTCATTATGACCAGTAGTAATCAGACTATTGCAGTCCGCTCCGGTATTGAATCGGATCAACAGTTTGGCGCAGTTACGCCACCTTTATATTTGTCATCCAATTATACGTTTGCTGATTTGGAGCAACCGAGACGTTATGACTATAGTCGCTCCGGTAATCCAACACGCGATACTCTTGCCGACACTTTGGCTGAGTTGGAAGCGGGTTGCGGTGGCGTTATCACTTCAAGCGGCATGTCTGCGATCTATCTGGTGACTCACCTGTGCGGTAAAGATGATGTCATCATTGCGCCGCATGATTGCTATGGCGGCACATACCGCTTACTTAACAGTCTGGCGGAAAAAGGTCAGTTCAAGGTTGTTTTTGTTGATCAAGGTTGTGAGGAAAGCTTACAGCAGGCGTTGCAAGCCAAGCCAAAACTGATCTGGATAGAAACCCCGAGCAACCCATTGCTGCGTGTAGTGGACATTCAGAATATTTGCAAGCTAGCGGGTCAGGATATTATTAAGGTGGTCGACAACACTTTCTTATCGCCAGTGTTGCAACAGCCATTAACCCTTGGTGCAGACATCGTCGTGCATTCAACCACTAAATATATTAATGGACACAGCGATGTTGTCGGCGGCGCGGTGATTGCTAAAGAACAAGAGTCGTTTGAACAGCTTTCCTGGTGGGCTAATTGTATAGGCGTTACCGGTTCACCTTTTGATAGCTTCATCACCAGTCGCGGACTTCGTACCTTGTCTGTGCGTATTCGCCAGCATCAGGAAAATACTCAGAAAGTTGTTGAGTACTTACAACAACAACCACTGGTAAAAAATATCTACTATCCTGGTCTAAACTCACATCCCACACACCATATTGCTAAAAGCCAGCAACAGGGTTTTGGTGCTATGTTGTCCTTTGAGTTACATACAGAGCAGACCAATCTGCGTACCTTTGTTAATACTCTAAAGCTTTTCTCGCTAGCGGAATCATTAGGTGGCGTTGAAAGTTTGATTTGTCATCCTGCAACCATGACCCATGCTGCAATGGATCCGGCCGCGCGATTAAAAGCAGGCATTAGCAATAGTTTACTTCGTCTTTCAGTGGGTATTGAAGAGGCCGATGACTTAGTGAGGGACTTAGACAGTGCTTTTCAACGATGTCAAATTAAAGTATTACAAGGTGAGCAACATGGTTGAGCAAGTACAGATCAATTCAACTGAAGGCAGCAAATGTATTGTTGGCGCGACCAGCTATAAAAACTTAGGAATAAATGTTCATAAGTTTGGAGGTTCAAGTTTGGCAACCTCTGATCAGCTGTTAAAGGTATGCGAGATAGTTATCGAACAAACCAGACCAGGCGATATTATCGTTGTTTCAGCCAATGGTAATGTTACAGACACTTTGCTGGATGCCATTCATGGCCGCATCAATTCATTATCAGACATTAAGTCGTTCTATCAGAGCTTAGTATCTGGCCTGAGTATGGACTGTGAGCATTTTATTGAGCTGATTAATAATGATATTGAAGTGGTTAGAGAGTTGTGTCGGCATTGTCCCACGCATAATGATGAAATTCTTTCTTTTGGTGAGAAGTGGTCAGCAAATTTATTGACGCTATTATTGGCTAATTTGGAATGCGAAGCGAAGGAAGTTGATGCGAGCAATTATCTGAAACTAACTTCTTTGCATGAATACAATCAGTTTGATGAGCAATTTTCAGATGAGAACTTTTCAAATTTATATCAAGTGCTATGGGAAGGTTACAAGGACCGCTTGATACGCTATGTTTTCACAGGATTTATTGCCCGAAACAATAATGATCAGTTAATTACTTTAGGCAGAAATGGGAGTGATTATAGTGCCACCATTATTGCTCAGTTGGTCAAAGCTAAATCTGTAACCATTTGGACCGATGTGGATGGTATTTTTACGGCTGATCCTAATATCGTACATAATGCCAACAGAGTAGAGCATTTATCATTGTGTGAAGCACAAGCTATTTCTGAGCTTGGTACTAATGTTCTACACCAAAAGACAGTAACGCCTTTGTTGACCTACAAAACAGAAGCTTGCATAAAGAGTTCATTTATTGAAGATTCTGCAGGAACTCAGATCACACAACACCCTGTATCATCGGGTCATGTTAAAACCATTGCCATTAAGCAATCTCTCACACGCATTGTTGTGAACAATATTAACGAACTGAGTGCTCGAACGATTCAGCAGCGCATATTGCTAAACCAGATTGCCAGTTATGCCAGTAACTTTGATCGAACCCTGGATCGGTTGACTCTATATGTGGCAGAGTCTGATCGCTTTAATACCGTTTCTATTATCCAGGCGGCTCAATTTTATCCAATTGTTGAGAAAAACAATTTGTCTTTGATCAGCTTGGTGGGACAAAGTATTCGTCAGAATCAAAAAATCATCAGCAAATTTGTTCATAGACTAGAGCGCTTTACCGTTGAAGAAATTCACTATCCTGCCAATGCTCATACATTATGTGTTCTGATTGAAGATAAACAGGCCATCAATTTGCTGCATGACTTGCATGATACTTTCTTTGTTTTAGAGCCTTCAATTCCGATTGTGGTTTTGGGTTATGGCAATATCGGCAAGCAGTTCATTCGAATATTACAGGATAATAAAACTGAGATTGAGACTTGCTTGAACCGATCCTTATCTTTGTTGGCAGTAGCTAATAGTCGTAACTATACATTGTCTAAGTCCTGTTTACTTGATAACACTAATGCCATTGAACTGCTTGAGCAAGTAGCGATACCCAAAAGTTCCCAAACTGAAAGCGTTGTGCAAAGCAATCATCACAATGAAATTCTTGATGTACTTAATGACTATGTCCACAAAGAGCTAGTGGTCATTGATCTGACTGCTAGCAATGATATCGCAGATCTATATCTCACTTTTGCAGCGAATGGCTGGCATTTAATCTCTGCTAACAAAATTGCTGCATCAAACCATCAGCTGGCTAGCCTGGTTGAAAAACTGCTGCAAGATAATAAACGGTTCTGGTTTAGAAATACTACTGCCGGTGCTGGTATACCGATTCAATCCAGTATTAAAAAGCTCAAAGAGTCAGGCGACAATATTATCAGTATTTCTGGAATCTTTTCGGGTTCACTTTCCTGGTTGTTCGGGCAGTTTAATGGCCAGCAAAAGTTCAGTGATTTATTGCTGCAAGCAAAGGCCAATGCATTTACAGAGCCCGACCCAAGAGAAGACCTTTCTGGTAACGATGTTATTCGTAAAATTCGAATTTTAGCGCGTGATGCAGGGTTCACTGATGCCACTGAAAACTTTGAGCCCGCATTGGATGAAAGCTTATTAGAAGGCAGCTTACAAACTTTTTGGGATAACTCGAGCAAGATTGATGAGCACTATGAGACGTTGTATCAGCAGGCAGAAGAACAGGGGGGGCTGCTACGCTACATTGCCACGCTTACCAAAGATGAGCTCACTTTAAAGTTGGAGATTATTGAGCCAAGCCATCCCTTTGCCAATCTCAATCCCTGCGACAATGTGTTTGCTATTCGTAGTCAATGGTATAACGACAACCCTCTTATTTTGCAGGGACCTGGTGCCGGTAGAGAGGTTACCGCTGCGGGTGTGTTAAATGATTTATGCGATTTGCTAAGGAGTGCCTAATGAGCAGAGCAGAGCGACAATATTTTCATGCGAAAGAACTAGAGCGTATTAATCATGACTTTGCCAGTTTGTCGGGTAATGTAAACCTTTCATTTGAATTTTTCCCGCCCAACAGCAATGCGATGAACTCAATACTATGGAGTAGCGTCAAAAAGCTAGAGCCATTGCAGCCAGATTTTGTATCGGTGACTTACGGAGCAGGGGCCAGTACCCGCGAAAGAACCCATGGTGTCATTGAGAAAATTCTTACCGAAACCAGTCTTAATGCGGTACCTCATTTAACCTGCATTGATGCAACTGAATCTGAGATTGAGACTATTGCCCATCGCTATTGGGAGCTTGGGGTTCGTCACATTGTGGCATTACGTGGCGATAAACCTGATGAGGGCACTCATGCCGGTGATTTTAACTATGCAACTGACCTGATTTATAAACTGAAAAGTTTGTATGACTTTGATATCAGTGTGGCTGCTTACCCTGAAGTGCATCCTGAAGCATTAAGTGCTCAGGCCGATCTGGATAATCTAAAGCGTAAAGTCGATGCAGGTGCTAACCGCGCTATTACTCAGTTCTTTTTTAATACCGAAAGTTTCTTGCGATTTAGAGATCAGTGTGCACAAAACAATATCGATGTTGATTTAGTGCCCGGTATTTTGCCAGTCACAAATTTTATACAGCTTTTAAAATTTGCTCGCTTTACTCAGGTGGAGATTCCCGGTTGGATGCATAAGCTTTATCAAGGGCTTGATCAAGACCTGATTACTCGACAGTTAATTGCTTCGCACATTGCCATTGAACAGGTGAAACTTCTGTCTAAAGAGGGCATTAAAAATTTTCATTTTTATACATTAAATCGAGCAGATCTGACCTACGCTATTTGCCATAGCTTGGGCCGAAGAGATTGCTTTGCAGCAGCAAGTTAAGACCACCGGCACATGGTGTGTCTGTGGTCTTAACTTATTCCATATTAATTACTTTTAATTGTCGCTGAACGCCAAAGGAAGTATACCAATGGCAAGACAATCAGAGTTAAGATTAAGGCGCTTACCATTCCGCCAACCATTGGTGTGGCAATACCGCTCATTAGTTCTGAGCCTGACCCACCGCCAAATAATATTGGTAATAAGCCTAGGATGATGGATGCAGCAGTCATCATAATAGGACGCACCCTCATAGAAGCCCCTTCAATAATCGATTGTCTTAACAGCTGCCTGTCAACTTGCCCTGAGTTCTCAAGCATAAGCTTTTGGTATGCCTGATTGAGATAGACCAGCATGATGACACCAATTTCAACGGCTACTCCTGCGAGTGCGATAAAGCCAACCCAGATTGCCACCGAGAAATTAAAGCCCATTAAATAGGTAAGCCACAAGCTGCCAATAATAGCTAATGGTAAGGTTCCCATAATGATAATGACTTCAACCACGTTTCTGAAGCTCAAATACAAAAGAATCATTATGATTGCTAAGGTTAAAGGCAGTACGTAACTGAGTTTTTCTTCCGCTCGTAACATGTACTCATATTGACCAGCCCAGGTTAGCGAGTAGCCAGCGGGCAGTTGCAACTGATCATTAACCGCTTGTTGAGCCTGCTCAATGTAGTGTCCAATATCCACATCATCAATATCGATAAACACAGTACCATTAATGCGCGCGTTTTCACTTTTGATTGCGGGTGGTCCGTCGATGATTTTGATTTCAGCTACATCACCCAAAGCAATCCGTTGACCAGCTGGTGTTACGATAGGTAACAGCTTTAACTGTTCGGGAGAATCGCGGTACTCTTGTGGGTAGCGAAGATTGACTGGATAACGCTCAAGACCTTCTACGGTCTGTGTAATGTTCATGCCACCGACTGCGGTCGCTATTACTTGCTGTATCGCTGAGATATTCAAGCCGTAACGTGCAGCCTGCTGACGATTAATATCAATATCAAGGTAGCGGCCACCGGCAACTCGTTCAGAGTAAACCGATGCGGTTCCTTCAACATCCGTCAGAATATTTTCTAATTGGCTGCCAATATCTTGTATCACACTTAAATCGGGCCCAGACACTTTGATACCAACTGGTGTCTTGATACCAGTTGCCAGCATGTCAATACGCGTTTTGATCGGCATGACCCAGGCATTGGTTAAACCAGGAATGGTCACCAGCCGATCCAGCTCCTGTTTTAAGCTGTCGGTAGTGACACCTTCGCGCCATTGATCGCGCGGCTTTAACTGAATAAAGGTTTCAATCATGGTCAGTGGTGCAGGATCGGTTGCAGTATCGGCACGGCCAATTTTACCAAAGACCGTCTCAACCTCTGGGATAGTTTTGATCAGCTTATCAGTCTGCTGCAGAATTTCTCGTGCCTTACCAACTGATAAACTCGGATATGTGGTTGGCATGTACATGAGATCACCTTCATCCAAAGTCGGCATAAACTCGCTACCAATTTTAGTTAACGGCCACAGCCCTATGAGAAATACTATCAGCGTTATGCCAAGTGTTGTTTTCGGGTAGTGAAGGATGGTTTTAAGCAAAGGTTTATATACGGCAATTAACCCACGATTTATTGGATTCTTGCTCTCAGACTTTATCTTTCCGCGTACAAAATAACCCATCAAGACAGGTATCAAGGTGATGGCTAAAGCCGCTGATGCCGCCATGGCATAGGTTTTGGTGAATGCTAATGGAGAAAACATTCGACCTTCCTGTGCTTCCAGTGTGAACACAGGAATAAAGCTGGCGGTAATAATGAGCAAACTAAAGAACAGGGCGGGGCCAACTTCGGTTGCTGATTTTGCCACAATCTGCCAGCGTCTTTCGCTGCTCATGGACTGATTGTCTTCTGCTTCTTTTTCCAGATGCTTGTGCATATTCTCAATCATTACAATAGCACCATCAACCATGGTTCCGATTGCAATGGCAATACCACCAAGCGACATGATATTAGCGTTTAAGCCTTGCCAATGCATGATGATAAATGCTGTCAGAATACCAACCGGTAAACTGATCACAGCGACTAATGATGATCGAACGTGGAACAGGAAAATCATGCAAACCAGCACGACGATAATTAACTCCTGCAGTAGCTTTTGCCAAAGATTATCCACTGCGCGCTCAATCAGACCACTGCGGTCATAGACGGTGACCAGTTCTACACCATCAGGCAGACTGGATTTTAAGTCCGTTAATTTTTGTTTGACTGCATTAATGGTCTCCTGAGCATTTTCACCATAGCGCATGACGATGATGCCGCCCACGGTTTCGCCTTCACCATTCAGTTCAGCAATGCCGCGACGCATTTGCGGGCCAATACTTATGTCAGCAACATCTTTCAGGAGCAGGGGAGTGCCTTGTTCGTTAACGCCTAATGGAACATTGCCAATGTCTTGTTGGTTCTTGAGATAGCCGCTGGCTCTGACCATGTACTCAGCTTCGGCCATTTCTACCACAGAGGCTCCCACTTCCTGATTGCTTTGCTTAATGGCTCGTTGAATAAGATCCAGAGGAATGGAATAAGCTCGTAGCTTTTCAGGATCAACCTTGACCTGATACTGCTTTACCATACCACCCACCGTGGCCACTTCAGACACGCCGGAAACCGTTTGCAGTTCATACTTTAGAAACCAGTCCTGCAAACTACGCAATTGACTGATGTCATGCTGACCTGTTTTATCGATTAAGGCGTATAAATAAACCCAACCCACGCCAGTGGCATCAGGTCCTAATTGTGGCTTAGCAGTTTCGGGTAATGAGGGCGCAACTTGACTGAGGTATTCCAACACCCGTGAGCGTGCCCAATACATGTCAGTGTCTTCATCAAAAATAATATAGACATAAGAGTCACCAAAAAACGAAAAACCGCGCACTGTTTCTGCACCAGGCACTGAAAGCATGGCGGTGGTTAGTGGGTAAGTGACTTGATCTTCCACTACTTGCGGCGCTTGACCCGGATAACTGGTTTTAATGATCACCTGCACATCCGACAAATCAGGAATAGCATCTACTGGTGTTTTCTTAAGCGAATAAATGCCTAGACTGATAAGAATTAAGGTCGCCAATAATACGAAAAAGCGATTATGGATCGACCAACGAATAATAGAGGCAATCATTGGTCGCTCTCCTCATGGTTCATGCCAGAGTGGTCCATGTTTGAATGGTCCATGCTTGAATGGTCCATCTCAGGCTGTTCTTCTTCAGATTGATCGGGAATATGAATCTCAGTAATCAGGTAACTGTTATCAGGGTACTTGGTTATTTGAATATGAACTGTCATGCCTTTTTTAACTGACGATAAATCTAGATTCTCAGCGGTATCCAGATCCATAGTCATTGATGGCCAACCCCATTCTTTAACTGGGCCATGGCTGACATTCAACATATTGTGATGAGCCATAACACTATTGATAGTGGCTTCCACCCACACAGACTCTTCATCTGTTTCATCTTCGGTTGCGTCATTAGACTGATCGCTTTGGCTCATGCGTTTAAAGTCTGAGTTTTTGCTCGACTCGGAATCAATAAGGAACTGCGCCGAGGTCACAATACGATCCCCAGCGTTCAATCCGTCGATTACTTCCACATAATCTTGACCAAATTCACCGAGTGTCACCGCGACAGATTTGAACTTACCATCGCCAACGGCAAGAACCACACGGTCTTGTTTTTCAGTACGAATCACTGCCTCATGAGGGGCCAGTGTCACTTGCTTTTTGCCGTTCACATGTATGGTGACGTTGCTAAACATATTAGGCTTTAGTGCATAATCAGGATTATCGAAACGAATACGAACACGTCCGGTGCGGTTGCTAGCGTTAAGCGTGGGGTACACATAATCAACTTCCCCTTGCCAGCTGTCTTTTGTGCCAGTATCCAACGTCATAGTTACTGTAAGTCCCGGCTCAAGCAATCCAATCTGGCGTTCAAAAATTTCTGCTTCAACCCAGACCTCATCTAAAGCACCAATCGACATCATGGTAGTGCCAGGTTTAACAAAGAAACCTTCTCGAATTTCCAGCTCGTTAATAAAGCCATCGGTTGGAGCATGAAAAACCACATTCTGACGTATGGTGCCTTTTGTTTTTATTTCGTTAATAACTGATTCTGAGAGTTGTAATGCGCCTAGTCGGTTTTCGGATGCACGAATTAAATCGCGATTGTTGCGCTTTAACGCAAGCAACAATTCTTCTTGCGCATTGACTAATTGTGGCGAGTAAAGCTCATAAAGTGGTTGACCTTTGTTTACCGGATTACCAGCGGCTTTAACATGCAGCTTTTCGATCCATCCTTCGACTCTTGGGTGAATATGGATCAGCTTGTCTTCATCAAACTGCACATAACCGACGGTATCAATCTCATGAGAAATATAACCTTCTTTAACCTCGTCAGTTCTTACCGATATATTATTTTCTACGGCAGAAGAGATCTTAACGGTGCCAGGTGAATCTTGACCTGCGTCTTCTTCATAAACCGGTACCAGATCCATGCCCATTGGTGATTTTCCCGGTTTGTCACGTCGGTAATTGGCATCCATTGGTGCTACCCAATACAAAGGTTCTTTTTTACTTGATGTCTGTTCGGTTAAATCATTGGAGCCATTGATTAATACCATTGCAGTTACGCCCAGGATGGCACCGACTAAACCGGCAATGATAATGCTTACTAGAGATTTGTTATTCATAGTTTCACCCTGGAGTTTACTGTTTAGCTTGAGTTAAAAGGTAGTTTAGTTGTGCAACGGTTTTGAGATAATTGATCTCAACGCTTAGCGCTTCAATTTTGGTATTGAGCTCATCTATTCTGGAGCGCATTACTTCGGTGAAATCACCGCTGTCATTAGTATAGGCATTAAGTGTTGCTTCGGATTGCTGATTCATTTCTTCTAATAAACTATCTTTATACAGTGCACGACGTTTGTTCAGCTCGTTCAGTTGACCGTGATAGTTTATTGTGGCTGATAACAGGCTACGCAGTAATAACCATTTGTCAGCTTTCATGGCTTCTCTTTCTTTAACGCTGGCTGTTACTTCCTGGTCTTGGCGATTACTGGTAAATATCGGCAAATCAAAGCTCACCCCAACAGAGAAAAAGTCTGAGCGGCTGTTGCCCATTGGGTCATCATCGCGGTGGCCATAACTAGCGTTAACACTCCATTGAGTTTTGTACTTTTGCTTAGCAAGATCGATATTGGTTTCGCTGGCTTTTACTTTTTGCTCAAACGCTAAAACCTGCGGGTGTTGTTGTAGGTGTTGAATGAGTGTTTGTTTATCGTTGGAAGACTCCAGTGAAATTACTTGCTCATGATCTAACGAAAGCATCGGCATGCCAGCGGGAAGCGAAAAATGATTATAGGCAAAGGCTAAATGACTATCACTGATGAGCCATTCTTTAAGCATCGACTTTTTTGTCGCCAGTTCTTGATGCAGTTTAGTTAAACGATCATCGAGTCGAGTCAGTTCTACCTGTGAACGAATTACATCCTGTTGACGAGTTTGCCCCAATGCACTGGAGTAGTTGAGGGAAACGGTTTCTGCAAGCTGTTCAAAGAGCTGTCTATCGCGCTCAATTAAGTCGATGGTTTGCTCTGTCAGGTAAATATCGAGCCATAGCTGCGTAACTGTTGCTTTGACTTTTGCTTTTCGATCTTGCCGCTGTAATGGAAATTCCTGACTGAGTTGCTGCAGCTTTTTTTGTGCCAAGTCCAAACTATCGCCGCGTGGTAACGCTTGAGTGACTCCAACTTTTAATTGGGTCATGGCTTCCTGCGAAAAGTCAAAGCTATCTACCGGAAGGTTAGCTGCGGAAATAGAAATCATTGGATCGGCATAAGTATTTGCGGAAATACTCTGCGCTTCAACCGCCTGCTGTCGGTATTGATTGCTTTGCAACCAGGGGTCGTTATTTTGAGCCAGGCTTACTGCCTGCTCAAGAGTTAAGTTTTTGACGGCCTGTTCTGAGTTTGCTTGTGCAGACATGTTTAGGCACGTAGCACCAAAAACCAGCACTCCAGCTATAAATTTCAGAGACACGTTATGACTAAAAAATAAATTAAACATATCACTCCTCCAGCAGAGCGATGAACCAACAAGGTTGGTTTTAAAACTAATGCTTATGAGTAGAGTGTTTGATTGGCACCACTAACTCAGCGTTATGTCTTGAGCTAGGTTCTGTCAGACAGAAAGCTCCAGACGGATCGAGGCTGTGTTAGCAGTTTATGGGTGGGCGATACAGAGAGCTGGAAATTGAGGTTATCGCCTGATCGGAATATAAATCGATAGATTGGTTGTGTTGGCTTGCCTGAGAGTTGGTTTGTGGTTCCAACACCAAAGCCAGCGTTGAACAGGTGGTCATATTACAGTTACCACCATCTTCACAACAGTCCATTGGCTGAACTATTGTTTGCTCCATTGAATGAGCCATATCAGTATGGTTCATCTTAGAATGATCTATTTGAGAATTCTCTATTTGAGAGTCGTCTATGGAACTGGCCATTTGATTAGCAGGCTGTTCATGCGAGTCCATACAAGGCATATCAACCATAGCATTCGACTGGCCGATAAACGCCAGTAATGCCAATATGATGGTCAGTATATGTATGAATTTATGGTGCACGGACTTACCTGTTAATAGTCATGAACCCTAATAGGATAGCTTATTTTATCTAAAGTTCAAAGTTTGCGTTCATTCTTATTGTGACTCACGACAGCATAGGACAAAGACTTAGCCATCATAGTTCAAGCTTGGCGCCAACCACTTTTCTGCTGTTTTCAGATTCCAGCCCTTGCGCTGAGCATAGTCTTTGACCTGATCCTTCTCAATTTTCCCAACACCAAAGTAGCGCGACTCTGGATGGGCAAAATACCAACCGGACACTGCTGCGGTGGGGTACATGGCAAAGTGTTCGGTAATATTAAGCTCTATTTCGCTATCGGGTTTGAGCATGCTCCACAGCGTTCCTTTTTCTGTATGGTCAGGGCAAGCTGGATAGCCCGGGGCGGGGCGGATTCCCTGATATTGCTCAGAAATCAGCTCTGCGTTGTCCAGCTTCTCATCTGGGACATAACCCCAATAGTCCTTGCGTACCAACTCATGCATTCTTTCTGCGAAGGCTTCTGCCAGTCGATCTGCCAGGGCCTTTAACAGAATGGCATTATAGTCATCATGCTTTGCTTCAAAGGCTTTAACATGCTCATCAATACCAATACCTGAGGTTACGGCAAATCCACCAATGTAATCTTTAAGTCCTGTTTCTTTCGGGGCAATAAAGTCAGACAGACAATAGTTAAATTTTCCATTGCGAGTTTGTTTTTGCTGGCGAAGATGGTGCAGTGTATGGGCTACTTCCTGCCGCGAATCATCGGCATAGATTTCAATATCATCACCTTGAGCGTTTGCAGGGTAGAAGCCGATAACGGCGCGCGCGGTTAGCCATTTTTCTTCGACAATGGTTTTTAACATGGCTTGTGCATCGGCATATAGCTTCGTCGCTGTTTCGCCAACCACTTCATCATCCAGTATCTTGGGGAACTTGCCAGCCAGCTGCCAGGAACGGAAGAACGGCGTCCAGTCGATGCGCGGCAGTAAATCTTGCAAAGGATAGTCACTAAACACTTTAGTGCCGAGAAAAGAGGGTCTGGTGATATTTGCTTCAGACCAATCAATGTTCGCTGCAAACTGCCTTGCTTGCTGAAGATTAGCCAGACTGGATTTCTTCTGACGCTTTTCACGCTCTGTTCTTAGCTTGTGGTATTCGTCTTTGATTTCGCTAACAAACTCATCCTTGTGTTCGCCTAGCAACTTATTTACCACACCGACTACGCGCGAAGCATCCATCACATACATGGCAGGATGCTCATAATGAGGCTCAATTTTAACGGCGGTGTGAATTTTCGAGGTCGTAGCGCCACCAATCAGTAAGGGTAAATCGAGTCCACGGCGCTGCATTTCTTTGGCTACATGAACCATTTCTTCCAGTGACGGCGTGATCAAACCGGACAGACCAACAATATCGCAGTTTTGCTCAATGGCAGTATCCAGAATTTTATCGCAGGGCACCATGACGCCTAAGTCAATGACTTCGTAGCCATTGCATTGCAACACAACGCCGACAATATTCTTACCAATGTCATGCACATCACCTTTAACGGTTGCGAGCACAATTTTGCCTTTTGGCTTATCGGCAAGCTTGAGTCGTTTCTTTTCTTCTTCCATGTAGGGAAACAGGTAGGCGACCGCTTTTTTCATCACTCGTGCAGATTTAACAACCTGCGGCAGGAACATCTGGCCTGAGCCAAACAAATCACCGACCACATTCATTCCATCCATCAATGGCCCTTCAATAACATGTAAAGGACGTTCGGCCTGTTGGCGTGCTTCTTCAACGTCATCGTCAATAAATTCAGTGATACCTTTGACGAGTGAATGTTCCAACCGCTTATTAACAGGCCATTGTCGCCACTCTTGAGTTTCCTTTTCTTTAACTTCCTGACCTGAGCCGCGATATTGCTCTGCCAGATCGAGTAATTTTTCTGTCGCTTCGGGTGAGCGATTAAGCACCACGTTTTCAACCGCGTCTTTAAAGTCTGTCGGGATGGCGCTATAGACTTCAAGTTGCCCAGCATTGACGATGCCCATGTCCATACCGGCGTTGATAGCATGGTAGAGGAAGACAGCATGAATGGCTTCACGAACGGTGTTATTGCCACGGAAGGAGAAAGAAACGTTGGACACGCCGCCCGAAACGCGCGCGCCAGGTAAATTCTGTTTTATCCAGCGAGTGGCTTCGATAAAGTCCACAGCATAGTTATTGTGTTCTTCAATGCCGGTGGCAATAGCGAAAATATTGGGGTCGAAAATAATGTCTTGCGGATCGAAGTTGAGTTTTTCGATAAGCAAGTTATAGGCACGTTGACAGATTGATGTTTTGCGTTCCAACGTATCGGCCTGACCTTCTTCATCAAAGGCCATGATAATAACCGCTGCGCCGTAACGCTGAACCAGTTGCGCCTGTTCGAGAAACTGTGCTTCGCCTTCCTTTAATGAAATTGAATTAACGATGCCCTTGCCCTGGATGCATTGCAGGCCAGCTTCAATGATTTCCCACTTGGATGAATCAAGCATGATCGGCACACGGCTGATGTCGGGTTCGGAAGCGATCAGATTCAAAAAGCGCTGCATGGCCGCTTTTGAATCCAACATGCCTTCATCCATGTTGATGTCGATAACCTGGGCGCCATTTTCGACCTGTTCTAAGGCCACCTCAATGGCGGCTTCAAAATCATCTTCCTTTATCAAGCGTAGGAACTTGGCTGAACCAGTGACATTAGTTCGCTCACCAACATTGACGAATAAGCTTGAATCATCAAGGTTTAAAGCTTCAAGACCCGATAGTCGACATTTAGGTTGCTGATTGAATGTTGATCTTGGTTTGGCGCTTACAATCATCTCATTAAATCGAGCAATGTGATCCGGACTGGTACCACAACAGCCACCGATAATATTAATGAAACCTTTTTCAATCCATTCTGACATTTCGTTGGCCATGTCATCAGGCGTTTCATCGTAACCACCGAATTCATTCGGCAAACCGGCGTTAGGGTGGGCTGAAACGGCAAACTCACTGATGCGTGATAACTCTTCAATGTAGGCGCGTAAATCTTTGGGGCCTAAAGCACAGTTTAAACCTACGCTTATCGGGTTTGCATTACGAATAGAGTTATAGAAAGCTTCGGTAGTTTGTCCGGTTAAGGTTCTGCCGGAGGCGTCAGTAATGGTGCCTGATAGCATGATGGGATAATCAATCTGATGATCATCAAAGTATTTTTTGACTGCAAAAATGGCGGCTTTAGCGTTGAGAGTATCGAAGATGGTTTCGATCAGAATGATATCGGCGCCACCTTCAATTAAAGCCTGCGTTGATTCGTAGTAGGCATCGGCCAGTTCTTCAAAGTAGATATTACGAAAGCCAGGATCATTAACGTCAGGTGAAATGCTACAGGTTCTATTGGTCGGCCCTATGACGCCAGCCACAAAGCGCGGCTTGTCTGGCGTGGAGTATTGATCGGCAATAGCTCTGGCTAGTCGTGCTGACTCACGGTTAATTTCCGCTGACAAATCCTGCATGCCGTAGTCAGCCATTGCCACCCGAGTTGCATTGAAAGTATTGGTTTCGATGATGTCGGACCCTGCCTCAAGGTAGGCCTTGTGAATATCCGAAATGATCTGAGGCTGGCTTAAACTGAGCAGATCATTATTGCCTTTAAGATCGCTGGGCCACTTGCTAAAGCGTTGACCACGGTAGTCTGCTTCGGTTAACTCATATTGCTGAATCATGGTGCCCATTGCGCCATCAAGCAATAAAATACGCTGTTTTAGTACATCTTGTAACTGTTTGCTTTTACTCATTAAATTAATATCTCAACGCCATGAACACGATATAACTCATGGTAATATAAAAAGACGTATAGACGTCCAAATGATTTTTGTTATAATAGCACCGCTTTTGCCAATCGTGAACCTTTAAAACAAAGTTTTATGGCTAGTGAGTAAATTGAGATTCATCCACTGATCGGGTCTTCAAAGTCAATTGACTGCGAAGATAATCGGGAAATCAGTTTAAATCTGATGCTGCCCCCGCAACGGTAATTGATAGCGCTATTTAATAGACCACTGAGTTGACTTCGCAAATGGAGAAAAACTTGGGAAGGTAAGTAGCTAGATGATCATAAGCCCGGAGACCGGCCTGAACAGTACATCGCGCGGATCGGTGGGCTCTGCATCAAGATGTTAGATGAATCTTATCTTTTAATGCCCGCTCGTAATTTACGAGACTACAATGAGACACCTATTTAAATCGAGTTTAGTATCCCTTCTAATTCTGGGAGCTATATCCCAGCCTGTACTAAAAGCTGAAGAACACAAATCTTCTGATCTTAACAAGATGGTTATTACAACCAGTCGCTTTGAAAGTGACACAGTTGAGCTTCCAAGCCATGTGACCCTTATTACTCAAGAGGAAATCGAGCGCATTGCTGCGACCGATCTTAGTCAGGTATTGCGTCGCGTACCAGGTTTGCAGGTTTCCTATACCAATGGCAAAACCAGCGTTTCCATGCGCGGTATTTCGGCGGAGCAGGCCAGTAGTAATGTACTGGTTCTGGTTGATGGTCAGAGGCTTAATAAAACAGATTTAGCCTCTCCGGATTTAGATACCATCAATATTATCGATATTGAGCGCATAGAGATTATTCAGGGAGCAGCCAGCAGTCTTTATGGCGATCAAGCTGTTGCCGGAGTGATTAATATCATTACCAAGTCTGGAAACCGCCAATCTAATATTATTCGTTACTCGCAAGGCCGTTTTGAACATAAGCAGGCAGCCGCTAATCTTGCGTTTGAACTTGATGAGCAATGGTCGCTGATTTTGAAAGGTAACAAAAAATCTAGCGACAATTATCGCGAGCATAATGAGCTGGACAATAATCAGCTCGGCGCTGACTTGCATTACCAGGACAACCAGCAGCAATGGCGTTTCTCTTATCGTTCACGTAATGAAACACAGCAAACACCGGGGGCATTGTTAGAAGCAGATCTTGCTGACCCGAGACAATCACGACCTGAGTTTGCTAATGACTATGTCAGTACCGATGAATATTTTAGTCGTCTATTTGGGCAAGTTGAATTAAATCCTAAATGGCAGTTTGCAGTGGATCTGAATCATCAGGAAGCTGATATTAATAGCGTGAATAGTTTTATCAATTTTGCCACCACTAATGTGAATCAGACTCATCGAAATCAAAGTAGCATTTATCCCAGAGTGAAAGGTCAATGGGAGCTGGAGCAGGGTGTTGTACGCTGGATCAGCGGTATTGATTATGATGAAGCCGAGTACGCGTTTTCGCTATTGGCTCGCAGTAATCAACAAGCCATGGAAAGTCTTTATAGTCAGTTATATTGGCCACTCTCAAAGCAGACCACACTGGAGATTGCTGGTCGAGTGGCAGAGGTGGAAGATGATTTAATTGATGCCACCTTATATCCTAATGGTGTTGTTTTAAAAAATTCTGCAACGGCTTACGATCTAGGGTTGAGTCATGAGTTCAGTGATTCGCTGGATGGTTTTATTCGCTACAGCAACAACTATCGTTTTGCTAAAGTGGATGAACAGGCGTACACCTCAGAAGCTGTGTTGGGCCTTGAGCCACAAAAAGGTCGCTCCATTGAAGCCGGTATCACCAGTCAGTTCGATTCAAGCTTATTGCAGGCTTCTGTCTATCAGTTGAAGCTGGAAGATGAGATCTTTTTTGACCCCTCAGCGCCCCCACCAGCGGGTGCTTTTTTTCCGGGAGCAAATGTGAATGGCGGGGAATCAACTCGCTTGGGTTTGATGCTTGATTACCGGATCTTCATTGATGAAGACGAGCTGGGTGTTTCTTATCATTGGGTTAATGCCGAAACTGAACCTGCTGATTACACTGTCCCCGGCGTTTCAAAAAACACCATAACCAGCTGGTATAACTGGCAAGTGACGAGTGATGTGAGTTGGTACCTTGAAGCACATTACCGTGGCGATCGTTATCAAGATGGAGATACAACCAACTCATTGACCAAGGTTGATGGTTATACCTTGTTGAACAGCGCGTTATACTGGCGTTTAGACAATACCCGCATCGGCTTAAGAGTCGATAATTTGCTGGATAAGGAGTATATTGATTACGCACAATTTAATGGTTATTACCCAGCAAAAGGTCGTGATTTAACACTGACTTTTGATCTGGTTTTCTAATGTGACTTTACACAACGGAGAGTCAATGAGTAATCGATTAACTCGCATCACTACAGGGCAGGGCGACAAAGGAATGACGCGCCTTGCTAATAAAGAGCATGTGAAAAAAAGTCACCCACGTATCGAGGCAATTGGTACGGTGGATGAGCTAAATGCTGTTTTGGGCATGTTAGTGGCATCTATTAAAAAGCCGCAACATGAGGCGATAGTCAGCGCTCTCAAGAGCATTCAGAATCAGCTGTTTAGTCTGGGCGGTGAATTAGCAAGCCCACCACAAACCTTCTTAAAACCATCCGATATAGCGCAACTGGAAGCATGGATAAAAACCTGGAATCAGAAGCTACCGCCGCTAAAAGAGTTTGTGATTCCAGGCGCTTGTGTTGCTTCGGCCAATGCCCACTTTGCGCGCTGTGTTGCGCGTAGAGCAGAGCGGCGGTTAGTTGCACTCATAGAGCAAGAAGAGGTGACTGAGTTGAGCATTATTTATCTCAATCGATTATCGGATTTGTTATTCATTATAAGTCGTATGATTGCCCGAAGTGAGTCAGCTAAAGAAGCTCAGTGGCAACGTTAAAGGAAACTGGAATGCATAAAATAACCCCTAAAGTTTATACCTTAATCGCACTGATTGTAGCAGTGTCACTCTACCGTATTTTTCCGCACCCACATAACATCACTCCAGTGATGGCGCTGGCCTTATTCGCCGGTACCTACTTTGATAAAAAGTGGATGGCCTTCGGCGTACCATTGGTCTCCATGTTTTTGGCAGATCTGTTTTTAGGACTGCATAACACTATCATTTTTGTTTATGGAGCCATGGCTATCGCAGTTGTCATCGGCTTCTGGCTACACAATCGTGTGAGCAGCCTAAAAGTTATCGGTGCGACCATCGGTAGCTCGTTAGTTTTCTTCCTGATCAGCAACTTCGGTGTTTGGCTAGTTTCAGGTTATTACAGTAAAACCTGGGCAGGGCTTATCGAGTGTTACACCATGGCACTGCCATTCCTGCAACGCAGCATGATGGGTGATTTGTTATTTAGTGGTGTCTTATTCCTTAGCTATTGGCAGATTCAGAAGCATTGGTTGGAGAAGAGGGCAGCTCAGGAAGCTTAAGTCTTAGACTGTAGGTTGGGCCTGCCCTTTGGGTGGCTCGCCAACCTACGTTCCTCGTATACAGAAACACCGTATTGGTTATTGATACTCGTCGATATTGATCTTTCGACTGTTCGCGTTGGCTTCCTTGACTGCTTCTAGCATTGCGTCAAGCTGGCTACGGTCGAATACTCGACCATTAAGAATCACCGTGTCGATGGTCCGGGTATTTTCAATATCGCTCAGTGGATTCTTATTGAGTATAACGAGGTCTGCACGGCGACCCGCTTCAATAATCCCTGCGTTGCTATTCATCAGCTCCGCCGGATTCCTAGTGGCTGTAGCGAGTGTTTGCGCAGGACTCATACCTCCTAAATTAAGTGATCTTAGTTCATCATGTATTGAAAATCCTGGCACTACCAGGTTCGCTCCAGAGTCTGTGCCAGCCACAATCTTAACGCCACGCCTAACCATTGCTTTTAACAGAATATGATGGGCTTTCTCTCGAGCTTTCCAGAAAATGTCATTCTTCTTATAGATTTCTTCTTCGGGATCGCCTGTAGCCTCGAATTGGTTGTAACCGGGTAACCAGCCCACTTTAAATTCTTCCGAGTCTTTGGTGCCTTCAACAATACCAGGGTTGGCGTATTCGATAGCGACTTCCTGTAAGGCCACCTCAAGGTTACTGAATTGGTCATGGATGCTTTCCATAAACCACAGTACCGAGTTTACGGTAATGTCATTCGCCAACAGATCATCAATAATGTCATCGCTGCGGGCTTCTACATGGGCATAGAAAGCATCGCTGCCTTGCTCATTGATCGATCCAAACTCTCGAATCAGTACACGAACAATTTCCTCAAGATGGGCCACTTCTTTTTGCTGCGTTACAGCGAGCTCGGATAATTCCATGGTTAATGGGAAATGACCCGTCGTCGGCACACCTAATTCGGCGGCCAACTCGTTGACAGCTCGGTAGCTAGGCATATCGAGGTGGTAAATTTTAATGGCATCGTAACCTTGCTCGGCAAACTCTTTTACCATGCTTTTTGCGTGCTCAACATCGCGGGTATTTTTATGGAAGGTAATCAGCTCCCAAAAAGCACCCTCAAGAAAACCCATCGAATCAATCGGTGGTGATGCAACAAACATACGCGGGCCAACGCGGCCTTGCTCAACCTCATCGCGTATTTGCAGACGCTCAGGCGGCCCGCCCAAATCACGAATGTGCGTAACGCCGTTGGCAACGTAAAGCAATAGGTCATTAGGACTCTTCAGAATATGGGCGTGTGAATCCACCAAGCCAGGAATCATGTATTTACCATGCCCGTTAATAACTTTTGCATTAGCAGGTATCGCGCCGTCGACAGTCACTGAAATAATCTTTCCGCCAGCGATTACTACAGTCCGGTCAGCTAACATCGTTTGACCGTCTGGTGAGAGTACGCTGATATCCGTAAGCGCTGTGAGCTCAACCGGTGAAGCAAAAGCCGTATGAGCGACCTCTTCGGTGTGAGCGCCATAGATAAAATTAACGCCGTGTTTAAACCACAGCAGATATGCCGTGACAAGAATGATCGCGCAAGCTAAGAGGGCAAGAAGCCATTTCGATAGTGTTTTTAACATGTGTAGGTTCCATCTGTTAGTGATGACCTAATTTCAACACTAGAGTGGGGCAGGTGCGTCCAGCTTTATAAGATTAGACATCCAATAGGATAGTTTTACGCCTGTTCAAGAACATCAATGCAAGGTTACTGGCTTTAATGCTGGCCTCGGTATTGGCTTGGGGTTTGTCCGGTGAGCTTTTTAAATGTGGCATTGAAACTGCTTTTTGACGAAAAACCTGCATCTAGCGCCAGATCAATCAATTTGCGTCCGCAGTTGCGGTCGAGTTGCTGACAAACCTCAGTTACCCGATATTCGTTGATAAATTGATTAAAATTTTTGCCACCGTATTGATTTAAGGTCTCTGACAATTGATGCACACTAACTCCAACTGTCTCAGCAAGCGTTGCCAAGGTAAGTTCACTATTGCGATACAAAGCCTGCTCTTTTACTTGGCCTTGCACTAATTGCAAAATGCTTGAACGCGTTTCTTGATCTAATAAGCCACCGGATGACTGTTGCTCGCTTGGCGACCTTGCTTGCTCCTGTTGAGTGGTAAGTTGCGTCGAAAGTTGCTGAATGTGAAATAGATCAGGCTTGCGCCATTGAACAATGGCAACAAAGTAAACCATGATTACCAGCAGACCATCGGCCACAAGATTTAACATTGGCGCCGGGTTAATAAAGTAAAACAGCACCTTTAAACTCCATATCACAACCATGAAGGTAATCAGGCTCCATAACCATCTGAATATATCGGGATTGTAAGATGATAGTGTTTGTTTAGCCTTGGCCTGGTAGCGACTGACCATTCTAATCAATAGCGCTGCGTAAATGACCGTTTGACCGTAGAAAACAACTTTTGTCAGGGTATGTTTAAACAGTGAGGTTTCAGGCATTCTTACAAAACTTAACGCCTTTTCGGCGGAGAACAGAATGTCATAATTGAGCAAGTAGCATATTGCTAGCGGCAGTATGTGTAGAAGATCGATGGGTTTAAGCGCTGTGCCCGTAATTGCTGTTCGACAATACAGGTATGTAAGAGCCCCATAAGAGGCGGGTAGAAACACCAGGAAACCAATCAGCCAGGCAAATTGACTGTCTCCAGCGGCAACGATTAACGGAAGCACAAAGGTAGTCGCTATAAACAGACATAATATGCCTAGTAATTTACTGGCGTAGTTAACCCGCTTGTCACTCACTAGAAGCGTGAATAACAGAAAGCCCTGAAAGGCTCCAATGGCCAGTATTAAAGTCTGAGTTTGCGACATGATTGGTTTTGTATTAGATCAAAATAAGAGCACGTAAGTCTATCCATTCACAGAGCTGATGTCGATTTGTAGTTGTTTTATATAATCAGGTAGCTCCTTACCTTTCGGATCATCGTACCCAAGGGGACAGACCCTCGCTTTGCTCCGATGTTGTCTCGCGACTGCGTTGCTCCGCTCGACCCCGAGGGTTCTCATCTCTGCCGTAGATACAACAAATACCCACACAAGGTGGGTATTTGTTGTATGGCGGTGAAGCACTGAACTTGTTCCAGACAAGTTCTAGTATTCCCCACGCCTGACCCACATGGATGTGGGAAATGCAATAGTAATGCCTGGAGCATTACTTGCCTTGTGGGTCAGATGGATTACTGTCTTGCTCGGCTCTAATCCAAGGGTTCTCATCCCTGCCGTAGATACAAAAATACCCACACAAGGTGGGTATTTATTGTATGGCGGTGAAGGAGGGATTCGAACCCTCGATACGCTATTAACGTATACACACTTTCCAGGCGTGCGCCTTCAGCCACTCGGCCACTTCACCGTAAATCACTAAGACTGCCTAGCAATCTAGGCGGCGTAAGATATATGAATTGCCCAAAAAAGGCAATCCCTGATAATAAACTGGCTAAGCTTTGAGCTAGGCTAGGAGGGCTATTTGTAGGTTGGTCTGCCCCTTGGGTGCATCACCAACCTACTTAGTTAAACGGTTATATGGCTGAAACCTAATCCTTTGGACTCTGTAAATAAGCCTCTGTTGGCGAAACCAGTATATTTTCCATTGCCTCGCGACCAAGTAACATTTTGTAGCGCATTTTCTCGCGGTTAGCCAGGCTGATATCAATATCCCAGGTCTGGTCACCGATGGTGATCGGGGTGCGTATCACATAGCGTGATTGGGTTTGGCCATTGGAGCTAGTGATTTTACGGAAGTCGATCATCTCTGCTTCGCAGTTGAATACTCGTTTAGGGTGACGGCGAAGAGGACAGGTTTTAAATGACACGTAAGTATTGCCGTCTTTGTCAAAGGTTTTGATATCAAAAGCGTGCAGGCTTGAAGTTTTAGCGCCTGTATCGACTTTGATTTTAATACTTGAAATGCCAAGTCCTGATAGCTTGGCTTTTTCTTTCCATCCGACTCTGATTTTGCTCATGCTGTTCACCTACAATCAGCCACGGCCTTTCGGCTTATTCGGGCCTTTTAAAGCATCTTTTTCGATGAACTGGATAATAGCACCGGCAACGTCTTTACCAGTGGCTTTTTCAATACCTTCAAGGCCTGGTGACGAATTCACTTCAATCACTAATGGGCCGTGTGCAGAACGAATCAGATCGACACCGGCAACATCTAACCCCATCACTTTAGCTGCACGAACAGCAAGAGCGCGTTCTTCCGGTTTTAGTTTTATCACTTGAGCGCTACCGCCACGATGCAGATTAGAGCGGAACTCGCCTTCTTTAGCGCTACGCTGCATGGCGGCAATGACTTTGTCGCCAACGACAAAACAGCGAATATCCGAACCGCCAGCTTCTTTGATGAACTCTTGCACCAGGAAGTCGGCATTTAAACTGCGAAAAGCGTTAATCAAACTTTCTGCTGCTTTGTTGGTTTCAGCTAAGACCACACCATTGCCGTGTGTACTTTCGATGACTTTTACAATTAACGGTGCACCGCCAACTGACTCGATAAGTTCATCGGTCGCTTCAACTGAGTGCGCATAACTGGTGATGGGCATACCAACACCTTTACGAGCTAGTAATTGGTGGGCGCGAAGCTTGTCACGCGAACGGGTAATGGCAATGGATTCATTGACTGAGTAAACGCCGCCCACCTCAAATTGTCGCAATACTGCGGTACCGTAAGCCGTTACCGACGCACCAATACGTGGAATGACCGCTTCAAACTCCAGCTGGCGAACTTTGCCTTGAACTTTACTGTGTACGGTAGGGCGATTCGATGTGATGTTCATGAAGCATTTGAGCACATCAACTACTTGCGCTTCATGGCCGCGTTCTTCTGCAGCTTCAACCAGTCTCTTGGTGGAATAAAGGCGAGGATTGCGCGATAAAATACCTATTTTCATGTGTCTTCCAGATTGTGCTTAGAGTGATGTCAATAAATTGAATGGTCGATTGACCAATTGCTGGCCAATATACCATAGATTTCTGTCGGGGCTACACAACTAAATGGTCACCAACCGTAAGCTCCTATTCCTTAAAGACCACTATATATGTTGCAAGTAAAACTTTTGCCAATTGATTCATGTTTTGTCGGGTTGTCATTTAGTTGTCTACTTTCTGTCAATCAACGGTCACCGATTCGTCACATTGCTTTTCTATAGTTGCCTCAGATGAAAGAAAGGCACTGTGTCTTTCTGGGTTATGTAACCGAGTTAATTAACCAAGATGATGGGGTACAGGATGAAAAACTTTAGTAAGAAGTGTGGCCTGGCAGTTATGAGTACGTTAGCTGTCAGCTCATTACATGCTGCGGTTGTTCCAGATGCACAAAAAAATAGTAGCTGGTTTAACCAAGGGCAAACTGCGATTCAAAAGCAACTGGCTTTAACGTCACAGACTAAGGCTAAAAATGTGATTCTATTTGTCGGCGATGGCATGGGCGGGATCTAATTGAATCTTTGAATAATTACAGAACATTAAGGCAAAGAGGATTGATTGCAGACTTTAAAAAGGAAACATTCGATCCCGAAAGTAGTTTAGCAAGAATTGGCGGCGGATCTCTTGGCGGTAAAGCCAGAGGATTAGGATTTGTAAATACATTAATTAC
>JAPHRL010000148.1 GCA_026195755.1 Kangiella sp.
ATGGGTGTTTCAACCATTACAGCCGGCCGTATTTTCGCAGGACAAAAGTTGGGTGGTACGGGTGAAGAATATCAGTTGTCATTCGAAAAGCTTCCCTATAGCGCACAAGTTAAAACTTACAACACCAATCAGCAAACACCTGATTCAGCGGGCACCATGACGGCGATGATGGCTGGCGTTAAAACGAAAGCTGGCGTTATTAATATTGCGCCAGATGCAGAGCGAGGTAATTGTGAAAGCTCGCTTGGATATGAGTTGACGACGGCGTTGGAGCTGGCTGAGGAAAAGGGTTTGTCAACGGGAGTCGTTTCCACCGCTCGGATTACTCATGCTACACCTGCTGCGACTTATGCCAAAGTACCGGAGCGCAATTGGGAAAGTGATGATAGTTTGCCTGAAGAAGCTATAGCTGCAGGTTGTAAAGACATTGCTGCTCAAATGGTTGAGCTGGAAGCGGGTGATGGTATTGATGTGGCTTTTGGTGGTGGTCGCCGTCATTTCTTACCAGAAGATGCAGTGGATAGTGAAGGCAAAAATGGTAAGCGCAAGGACGGCCGAAATTTAACTGCTGAATGGCAGGAGCGCTATCAAAATGAAGCGGTTTCCTACATTGAAAATATAACCGAATTTGATGCATTAGACGTTGCTAACACTAGTAAAGTATTAGGGCTTTTCAATTCGTCACATATGGAATATGAAACGGATCGTCAAAACGATATTGGCGGTGAGCCTTCCTTAAGTGACATGACCGGTAAGGCGATTGAGTTGTTGAATAAAAACGATAATGGTTATTTCCTGATGGTGGAGTCAGGTCGTATCGATCATGCCCATCATGCCGGTAATGCTTATCGAGCACTGCAAGATACCGAAGAGTTTGCTAAGGCGGTTCAAGCCGCTGTTGCAAATACTAACCCGGATGAAACTTTAATTCTGGTCACTGCGGATCACAGCCACGTGTTCACAATTGCCGGCTACCCTCAACGCGGCAACCCGATCCTCGGTGTGGTTAAAAGTACCGACGGTAATGGTGCTCCACTATCCGAACCAAGCCTGGCAGCTGATGGTATGCCTTACACCACAGTGGGTTATGCCAATGGTTTAGGTTTTGCAGATTATGGGCAGGGTAATGGTGGTGATCAACGTTATGGTGATGCTGGTTTAAACGGTCGTGTTGATTTAACCACCGTTGATACTACACAAAGTGGTTTCCATCAGGAGGCTCTCGTTCCTTTAAGTTCTGAAACTCATGCCGGTGAAGACATTACTGTTCATGCGCAGGGCCCCGGCGCGCAATGGTTACAAGGCGTCATCGAACAGAATGTCATTTTCCACGTTATCAATCAGGCTGCCGAACTTGGCGGTAATAAATATCAGTAATTGCTACTAAAGTATTAAGAATCGAATTGAGGAAATGAAGATGAAACATACATTGAAATTATTACCTATTCTGATGGCTACCGCCTTGTTGACGGCATGTCCGGGTGACGATGACGATACACCTTTACCAGAGCCATCTGCTGACTGGACTAAAACTAACGCATGGTTTGAGGCTGGTCAAAACACAGTTGTGGCTGCCAACGATACAGAAGTTAACCTAACTCGCGGTTCAGCCAAAAACGTCATCCTGTTTGTCGGTGATGGCATGGGTATCTCAACCGTGACTGCAGCGAGAATCTTGGCTGGCCAGATGGAAGGGCAGACTGGCGAAGAATATCAGCTAAGCTTTGATAAGTTCCCGGTCGCAGGTTTACTGAAAACTTATAACACCAATCAGCAAACCCCCGACTCAGCGGGAACCATGACTGCCATGATTAGCGGCGTGAAAACGAAAGCCGGCGTTATCGGTTTGTCTGAAGCAGCCTTACGTGCAGATTGTGCTTCAGGACAGGGAAAAGAAATGATCACGGCCATAGAACTGGCTGAAATCGCAGGAAAATCCACCGGTGTCGTTTCAACTGCTCGAATTACCCATGCTACCCCAGCAGCAACGTACGCCAAATCTGCTGAGCGCAATTGGGAAAGCGATGACGGACTGTCTGACGAAGCGAAAACGAATGGCTGTAAAGACATTGCCCAGCAGCTCATCGATTTTAATTATGGGGATGGTATTGATGTGGTCTTAGGTGGCGGTCGCCGTCACTTTATTCCTAACACTTTGACTGACGAAGAAGGCAAAAATGGTAAGCGGCAGGACGGTCAAAATTTGATTGGCGAGTGGCAAAATATGTACAGCAATGGTCAATATGTTTATGACCAGGCGGGTTTTGACGCTGTAGATGTCACAGCAACCAATAAATTACTGGGTCTATTTAATTCGTCGCATATGGAATATGAGGCTGACCGCGTTAATGACGTTGCGGGTGAACCTTCGCTGAGCCAAATGACCGAGAAGTCATTGCAGATTCTGTCGCAAAACGACCAAGGTTTTTTCCTGACGGTTGAGTCAGGTCGTGTCGACCATGCGCATCATGCTGGTAACGCTCATCGTGCTTTATTGGATGCGGTTGAATTTGCCAAAGCAATTCAAGTTGCGGTGGATTCGGTGGATTTGAATGAAACATTGATTGTTGTTACTGCGGACCACAGCCACGTACTGACTCTGGCAGGCTACCCGACGCGCGGTAATCCAATTCTGGGTCTGGTAAAAACTAACGACAGTGCCGGTAATCCTGAGTCAGAACCGGTCCTGGCTGGCGACGATATGCCTTACACCACTTTGGGCTATACCAATGGATTGGGTTATGCCAACTATGGCGACGCTTCATTCGGTGATCAGCGCTATAGCGAGCCGAACAATGCAGGCCGTCATATTCATGGCGACGAAGACACTGAAACATCAGGCTTCCATCAGGAAACGTTAGTACCTCTTGGCTCCGAGACGCATGCTGGTGAAGATGTGGGTGTCTATGCGATTGGCCCAGGTGCACAGTTGTTGCGCGGCGTTAACGAGCAAAGCATGGTCTTCCATGCGATTGATTTCGCTGCTGATTTAATCAATCAGGCCGAAGCCAGCGCTGTCCAGTAATACTGTTAATACTGCGCTCTGTTATAGGGCGCAGTATTTTTCGTATGTTGAATTGACAATGGGTGCTAGTAAGAGGTTAGTAATGAGCAAAATAGTGAAACTATCTGTGATAGCGGTAATCGTGATAATAGGAACTTTAGGGGCTCTTGAGCACTTGTGGGCAAAAGAATCGAATCAAACTGCTATTAAGGCCGATTATGTGATAACAGGAGAAGGTAAGTCTCCACAAGTGGTGACGATCTGGAAATCGAATCAATATTTCGCGGTGTCATTTAATCACCAGGATGTCATAGGCGTCTGGCAGAATTGGAACTCTAAGAATCCAACCTTTTATCAGGTCTATCCTCAAAAAGCCTTTCGTATAGAGTTTTCAAGAATGGAAAGTCAGCAACAGAATGACCTTTTGATGCAGCTCAGGTCATTGGTGGCGCAAGACCAGCTGCTAGAAAGTGTTGAGTTGAAAGGGGCAGTGGTACAAAGAGAATTACATTTGAGTGTTATAGAGGAAGGGGCGGACGTTGCCAACTCTATTAGCCGCTGGTCAGAATTTGCAACTTATGATTATGCTGATATCGGTGACAATGAAGCTGTTCCTGAGCTGGCACGCCTTATTCATCAAGGTTTTGTGTCAAATTTTTAAGATTAAGGGTTTATAATTTTTTTTAGTTGGGTGATAATGCGCCCGGCTCTGCTGGTCCCCTCGCAACGTAAGGTTGTGAATCCCGCCAGGCCCGGAAGGGAGCAACGGTAGCAACTGTCTCGTGTGCCGAGGTGTGGCTAGCAGAGTCTTTAATTCCTAACATCTACTTCTGCTGATTTAGGAATAAAAAAACCGCCAACTTGGCGGTTTTTGTGTTTCATGACTTCGAAACTGTATGTTTCAAGCCGATCAAATCAGCGCTTCACATGGTTATCTTCATCTTCGTCATGGTTCGGATCTGTGATGACACTGTGAAGCTGCGCTTCATATTCTTTTATTCTATACACTTCTCGAAGGTCAGCGATTTTGGCAATTACTTCCTTATCCGCTATCACACCAGGATTCGACGGGTTGGTGACTGTATTCCAGTCTTCAATGATATCATCATAAGCTTCATAATTTGTTTCATAGCGCCATACACACTTTGGACTGCCTTCAAAAGGTAGCCAGTTGTCATTATTACCATAGTCATCATTGACCGCCTGCCAGCAAGAGTCCGGATCTGCGAATGGGCCAACTGACATATATTGGTGATTAGTAATGCCATTGTTATTAACATACGAGATGGCTGTGTAGAAATAACCACCGCAGGTGGTACAGTTTCCAGCAGCATCGGCTGGTGCGATCACACCTGATGCGGCAATCAATCCAGAAATAAACAGGGCTTTGCTTAACGTTTTCATTGTGTACCTCAAAAAATAAGTTTATGGATAAAACGAGCTTTATTGCTCAGTCTTGATGACATATCCACCATAAATCATGACTTGGTCTTTGTAGATGAAAACTGCAGGCAAAAGAGGGCAAGCTGGGGAGCTTTTGGTAAAATGTGCGCCTTAAGTGACTGATATTAAATCAGTTGGTGATTTCCATGACTGATGCTGAGTGATAGATAAGGATTATTCTATTTTCTCGATAAGGCTAATTGTGCTATTGTTTGCCCACTTACCAATCACTCAAATATAATCGACTAAAAAATGAGCTACCAGGTGCTCGCCCGTAAATGGCGTCCAAAGAATTTCGATGAATTACAGGGTCAGGAACACGTCAGTCGTGCGCTGGTCAATGCTATTGAAAGTGGCCGTTTGCATCATGCTTATCTATTCACCGGCACGCGTGGGGTGGGCAAAACCACTATCGCGCGCATTCTCTCCAAATGTCTTAACTGTGAAACCAACGGCTTAACATCCAAACCCTGTGGTGAATGCGGTAGTTGTGTTGAGATCGATGAGGGACGGTTTGTTGACTTGATTGAAGTGGATGCGGCATCGCGAACTAAAGTTGATGACACCCGCGAGCTTTTAGAGAATGTCCAATACAAGCCGACGCGGGGTCGTTATAAGGTTTATCTCATTGATGAGGTACACATGCTATCCAACAGCTCATTCAATGCGCTGTTGAAAACTTTAGAAGAGCCGCCCGAGCATGTCATATTTTTATTAGCGACCACTGATCCGCAAAAACTTCCGGTTACAGTATTGTCGCGTTGTTTGCAGTTCCATTTAAAGCATATGGAAGAGCAAACCATTTCTAAGCATCTCGCTTATATCCTGCAGCAAGAAACGATTGATTTTGAAACGCCTGCGCTGGAACTGATTTCGCGTTCAGCGGAAGGGAGCATGCGTGATGCATTGAGCTTGCTTGATCAGGCGATTGCCTTTGGTCAGGGCAAAGTGCAGGAAGAAGATATCCGCACCATGCTTGGCACTATTGACCATCAGTTCATGGTCAAACTGCTTGAAGCATTGGCTAACAAAGATTCGGCAGAGGCCATCAATGCGATTGCTGAAATGAGCCATTATCCGGTAGATTTTGCCGATGCTCTGAAAGAGCTGTTATCTCGCATTCATCAGATTGCCATTGTCCAGAGCACTGGCGTGTTATTGGATCAGGCTGCTCCCTATGTTGAAGACTTTGCAGGTAAGATCGCCAGCGATGACTTGCAGCTTTATTATCAAATGGGCTTACATGCTCGTCGCGATCTGGAATGGGCACCGTCACCACGACAGGGCCTTGAAATGGCACTGTTGCGAATGTTGGCGTTTCGACTTGAACCTTCCCAGGTCGTTCACAACAGCTCAAACCAAACCTCATTAGATTCAGAGGCAAAAAAAAAAGCTAGCCTGAAACCATCAGAACCTGCAACGCAAGAAGTTCCTGTTAAGAAAGAGCTTGCTGAGAACCATCCTGTAGAGAAAGCCCCTGATCCAAAAGCTGAGCCAGAGCAAAAAACCAAACCAGAACATAAAACAGAACATAAACCTGAGCCCGCTGCTGCAAAGAGTCGTGAAAATGAACCCGCTAAGTCTATTGCCGATGGCCCAGAAGAACCACCATTCAATCCCGATGATTACGCCTCATTCAGTGATGATGAAAAAACTGAAGAGTCGATTCTCGATCAATATCAAGCTCCTACACCGTCTAAACCAGAAGAGCCGACGGTTGAAGCATCGTCTAACAGCATCAAAGAAAACACAGAACAGTCTTCGGATAATGAACAAGCCGCACTGGCCAGCCTGCACTCAGCACTAGGGCTTAGCTTTTCAGATGATGGGGACAATGACGGCGCATCATCTAAAAAAACAGTTGAGCCAACGCAAACTGAAACAGTAAAAGCAGCGGAACCTGAGCAATCGAACGATGAAGACTTTATGTTGCAACCGGTTCAGCCAATCGAGGAAGAACCTCAACCCGCTGAATTAACCCAAAAGCAGGAAAGGGTTTCTGCAGTTTCTTCGGAATCTCATAAGCCTGAAACAATAGAGGCCGGAGAAAGCAGGCTTGATCAGCAAGAGACCGATCCACAAGCGACGGCTCTTGAAGAGGGGGTTGATGATACTGATCTATTAGAGAGTGGCCCATTAGAGAATGATCTAATAGAAAGTGAGCCGCCAGCCACAGAAGAAGCGATGCAGTGGGCACAGCACGTTAAAAAAATGGATTTAACGGGAACCTATCACCAAATTGCACAATGCAGTACAGTTCACTGGCTATCTGATGATAAAATACAGCTCACTGTTGAGCCAGCTCAGGATATTCTGAGCACCGACACCGCAAAACAAGCGATAGAAGAAGCCTTGGCGCAATATTTCAGCAAGCCGATAAATATAGAATGGCAATTTACTGAGCCGGAAGTGGCAACACCAGCCATGATCTGGCAACGAGCGGCTAAAGCAAAACATCGTAAAGCTTGCGAAACGATTACCCAGCATCCTTTTGTGCAGCAATTGGCACAAAAGTTTGCAGCAAAACTGGATAAAAGCAGTATCCAATACCTGGATGCTCAGCAATAATTTAACTGATTAGTAGAGGTCACTATGTTTGGTAAAGGTGGTTTGGGCAACATGATGAAACAAGCCCAACAAATGCAAGAAAAAATGCAACAGGCTCAGGAAGAAATCGGCAATCTTGAAGTTACTGCAGAAGCAGGCGCAGGCATGGTCAAAGTTACCATGACTGGCCGTCATGATGTTAAGCGTGTAGAAATCGACCCAAGCCTGATGGAAGATGATAAAGATCTTCTCGAAGATTTGGTTGCTGCAGCCGTAAACGCCGCAGTGCGCAAAGTTGAAGAGACTACTAAAGCGCGTATGGCGGAGGTGACGAAGGGGATGAATTTGCCTCCAGGTATGAATCTCCCATTCTAACTGGTCTTTTTCTCCCTGTGCTTTGTCAGTGCTGTGCTCAAAAACCTCATGTACTTTGTGTACTATTCGGTTTTTTTGCGCGCAGCGCTTCCTCGCTCAGAAAGAAAAATCCTGCGTTAAAATTAGGGTATGTGTTAGGAAGTGGCGGGCTTTGAGTATTTTTATACGCTCAAGCTCTTCGTGCGAAACTGCCTCGAACACACAAAAATATTCTGCGTTAGAATCTGAGGTATAATTTTTGCGTGCGGTACTTCCTCGCTCAGAAAGAAAAGCCTACGTTAAAATCCTAGGTATGGGTTAATTGATAGTCTTTTGTAGGTTGGCGATGAGCTTGCGAATCCCAACATAAATCTGATGCATCGTAAACATTTTTACAGGCACTTAAATGCAATCACCGTTGATTAAAAAATTAATTGAAGCTTTTACTTGTTTGCCGGGTGTGGGTAATAAGTCGGCACAGCGTATGGCGTATTTTTTATTGGAGCGTAACCGCGAAGGTGGTGAGCAACTGGCTGATGCTTTGATTGCTGCCATGTGCGGCGTGAAGCACTGTTCCCGTTGCCGCGATTTTACCGAAGATGATTTGTGCGGTATTTGTAATTCTCAGGCGCGAGATAACAGTTTGCTCTGCATCGTGGAAAGTCCTGCTGATGTGTTTGCCATTGAGTCTACCGCAAGCTTTAAAGGTAAATATTTTGTTTTGATGGGGCATTTATCACCGCTTGATGGAATTGGCCCCGAAGATTTAGGTCTTGATCAATTAAAGCGTCTGGTTGATGAGGAAAAGCCTGCGGAAATTATTTTGGCAACCAACTCAACAGTTGAAGGTGAGGCCACTGCACACTTTATCTCCGAAATGTTAAAAAAGAATGAGGTTGTTCTATCACGTATCGCATCAGGTGTTCCTCTTGGTGGTGAACTTGAGTACATTGATGGAGGAACCTTGATGCACTCACTGTCAGGACGTCAACCCTATCGCCGTTAGTTTCAATTCTTAAATTTGTTGAGGAGTTGTGATGAACTTTGTCAAAAAGGAAATTGAAGAATACGCTAAACTCTACACCAGTAATGAGCCTGAACTGTTGAAAGAACTGGCTGAGTTCACTGAAACCAATATGCCCATGGCGCAGATGCTTACTGGTAAAATAGAAGGACGCTTGTTGAAGATGTTGGTCGCTTTGACGGGTGCGAAAACGGTCCTTGAAATTGGTATGTTCACTGGGTACTCCGCTCTTTCTATGGCGGAAGCTTTACCTGACGATGGCCAGTTAATCACTTGTGATATTGATGAAGAAGTCGCCAAGCTGGCCAAAGACTATTTCTCTCGTAGTCCTCACGGCTCAAAAATATCTATTCAACTTGCTCCAGCTCTAGAAACTCTTTCCAATCTTAATCAAACCTTTGATCTGGCTTTCCTTGATGCGGACAAAGAAAACTATGTGGAATACTACCAAGCGATTATTCCAAAACTAAAGTCCAATGGTTTATTGGTGATTGATAACTGTCTCTGGTCTGGCAAGGTTATAGAGCCTGAAGCTGAAACGGATAAAGCCATTAACAACCTGAATCAATTAATTGTCACTGATCCCCGCGTTGAAAACGTCATACTTACTGTTCGTGATGGTATAAACCTGGTTCTGAAGGTATAAAATCAATAGCTTAGTTGTTAGTTGCTTAAATACTACACAGATTAACAGAAAGCTGGTAATGTATTTTTATTACGTCAAGATATCGTATTAAATAGACGTTTCTATTACTTCACTAGAGTGGGTAGGTGCGCATGAGTACACAACATAATAGCTGGGCTAATCGCCTAAAAATCCTTGGCTTCACTTCGCTTTCCTTTATTTTAATCAGTTGTAGTTCTGACTCAGATTCAGATTCAAGCCCTCCAACAGATGAGCAATTATCCTGGACTCAGGGTGTGTTTGAGGCTGAAGGTACTTTTAAAAACTTTTGTGAAGTACCCAGAACTGATACCGATATTGATGGCGACCCTTGGCCGGATAAAGTCGGTTCAACTTTACACGAAAACCATTGGCTTCGTTCTTGGAGCAACAACACCTACCTCTGGTATGACGAAATTCAGGATCAAAATCCAGCAAACTTCAATGATCCGATTGATTACTTTGCGGAGTTAAAAACGACTGCTTTAACACCAAGTGGCAATCCCAAAGACCGTTTCCATTATACTTACGACACCGATGTTTATGAGCAACTGGTCTCATCAGGCGCTTCAGCAGGATATGGTGCCGAATGGGTATTATTACAATCTGCACCGCCACGCGATGTTCGGGTCGCTTTCACTGAGCCTAATTCTCCTGCGACAACTGCTAATTTAACGCGAGGCGTTAAGATTTTGGAGGTTGATGGCGTTGATATGGTCAATGGTAGTGATGTCGATACTCTTAATGCTGGCTTGTTTCCAGACAGTGCTGGCGAAAGCCATGAGTTTCTGATTGAAGAGTCTGGCGGCGCTACGCGTACTGTAACAATGACTTCGGCCATTGTTACCACCGATCCTGTTCAGAATGAAGCGATCATTAACACAGGCAGTGGCGATGTTGGTTATCTGACCTTTAATACTTTTGGAATTGTTGATGCTGAATCAGAGTTGATTGATGCGTTTGAAACATTTGAAGCACAAGGCATCAGCGACTTAATCATTGATCTTCGTTATAACGGTGGTGGCTTCCTGGCAATTTCAAGTCAGCTCGCTTATATGGTTGCTGGTAGCGGCGCAACAAGTGGTAGAACTTACAGTCAAACGGTATTTAATGATAAGCACCCAACTATCAATCCGGTTACTGGGCAGCTACTTTCACCAACGCCCTTTTATAGTACTTCGTTGGGATTTTCAGTGAACGAAGGGCAAGCTTTGCCACAGTTAAACCTTTCGCGCATTTTTGTGCTATCTGATGGTGGTACCTGCTCGGCCAGTGAGGCGTTTATCAATGGTCTGCGCGGTATTGATGTAGAAGTGATTTTAATCGGTGATGATACCTGTGGTAAGCCTTATGGCTTCTATGCGACTGACAATTGCGGTACCACTTATTTTACCATTCAGTTCCGCGGTGAGAATGATAAAGCCTTCGGTGACTATGCAGACGGTTTTGTGATAGGTGGTAGCGACAATGGTGAGGATGTGGTTCGTGGTTGTGTAGTTGCTGATGACTTTGACCATTTACTCGGTGATGAACAAGAGGCCAGACTGGCAGCGGCTTTAAATTATCGTGAAACAGGTTCTTGCCCTGCGGTTGTAACCAAGTCATTACATCAGGCGCCTTATAAACCATCTGACGTTTATGATGAAAACTCACTCTATAATTCACAAATTCTGCGTGATCGGATGTTCTTGAAACAGAACCTGATTTTGACTGAACCGAAATAGTCATGAGTTGTAGGCTGTTATTAGCAATGGTTTCAACGGTCTTGTTGGCTTCGGCCTGCAAGACCGTTGACCCTGCTTATGCAGAACCTGCCGTTATTACCAATCCTTCAGCTGAAACCACTGCGGAACTAACCGAAGTGGTTTCAACTATTTTTAATGACCGACCAGTGACCCTGGCGCAAGATGTATTGACCGATACCAACATATTGACGATTCAAATTGCAGAGCATAAAAAGGATGGCCTGCCAGTGATGGGGCGGATTGAGGAAATGCCACGCCAATTTCAGCTGTTAAAGCATGAAGACGATTGCTATCTCTATGATTCTCAAAACGATACCCTGTACCCACTGCAAACCGTTGAATGTGAGCCTATTGAGCTACCCTAGCCATTAGCAATCAGACGGGTTTTAATTGTCTGCTAGAGCCTTGAAATTACCCCAGCAGATCCCCACATCCTATCCAAGTTTCAACCTTTCTTTCTGAACTCATAACTGAACAGATAACGGAGATTTGTTATGTCGGTAGCGGCTGAGAAACAAACACATTCATTTCAAACTGAAGTTAAACAACTACTGCACTTGATGGTGCATTCTTTATATTCCAATAAAGAAATCTTTCTGCGCGAGCTAATCTCGAACGCAGCAGATGCGGCGGACAAGCTTCGCTTTAAGGCTTTAGATGATGACAGCCTGTTAGCAGACGACCCGGAACTGCGTATTCGTATTACCACGGATAAAGACGCCAAAACGCTGACCATATCTGATAACGGCATCGGTATGACCGAAGATGAGGTCATAGCCCATCTTGGTACTATCGCTAAATCGGGTACCGCAGACTTTTTGAGCCAACTGACTGGCGACAAGAAAAAAGATTCAAAGTTGATTGGACAGTTTGGGGTGGGTTTCTACTCAGCCTTTATCGTCGCCGACAAAGTGACTGTTGTGACACGTGGTGCTGGACTGGCAGAAGACCAAGCCGTGATCTGGGAGTCAGCGGGTGATGGTGAGTTTACCATTGAGCCAACTACTAAAAGCACACGTGGAACAGACATTACGTTACATCTTAAAGATGGCGAAGAAGAGTTCCTGGAGGACTATCGCCTGCGCACCATCATCGGTAAATACTCTGACCACATTTCGTTGCCAGTTGAAATGCACAAAGTGCATCAAGGCGAAGATAAAGATAAGCCAGAACAACCTGAGTTTGAAGTGGTTAATAAAGCGACCGCCCTGTGGACTCGTCCTAAGGCAGAAATTACTGACGAAGAATATCAAGAGTTTTATAAGCACGTAGCTCACGACTTCCAGGACGCTTTAAGCTGGAGTCACAACCAGGTGGAGGGTAAGCAGGAATACACCAGCTTGCTCTACATTCCAGCCAAAGCACCATTCGATATGTGGAACCGTGATCGCGTGCGAGGCGTAAAACTTTACGTGCAGCGTGTCTTCATTATGGATGATGCTGAGCAATTCCTGCCAGTTTATTTACGTTTCGTACGTGGCTTGATTGACTCCAACGATTTGCCGCTTAATGTCTCGCGTGAGATTCTACAAGACAGCTCAGTAACGCAGTCATTACGCTCAGCGACTGTTAGCCGAGTGCTAAAAATGCTTGAGCAACTGGCCAAGAAAGACCAAGAAAAGTACCAGCAGTTCTGGAACGAATTTGGTCAGGTCTTGAAAGAAGGTCCCGGCGAAGATTTTGCCAACAAAGAAAAAATCGCCAGCCTGTTCCGCTTCAGCTCAACCCATAACGACAGCAAAGAACAAACTGTGTCGCTGGATGACTACATAGAGCGCATGAAGCCAGAACAGGACAAGATCTATTACATAGCTACCGACAGTTTCCTTG
>JAPHRL010000190.1 GCA_026195755.1 Kangiella sp.
TAATCTTTTGCCAGTTGATCGAGATTTTCGGGACGAGCACCTCGCCAGGAATAGATCGACTGATCATCATCACCCACCACAGTAAAGTTACCAAACTGGCCGACTAGATGTTTGATTAATTCATATTGGCTGGTGTTAGTGTCTTGATACTCATCAACCAATAAATAACGAATTTTGTTTTGCCATTTTTCTCTTACTTCCGGATTGTCGCGTAACAACAGGGTTGGAATTAAAATCAGGTCATCAAAATCCACAGCATTATACGCTTTCATACTTCGCGCATATTTTTCGTAGACTTTGGAGAAGATGAGCTGCTCTTGATCCTTGGCTTGATTGATCGCCTGTTCTGGAAGGATTAGGTCATTTTTCCAGGCTGAGATTTGTTGCTGTAAGCGAAACAAAAGTTGTTTATCGCTTTCTGCTTCTTTAAAACCTAAATCTTTAAGTAAGGCGAGCGAGTCCTGATCATCGAAAATGGTAAAGTTGGACTTCATACCCAGTTTTTTGTATTCGCGACGAATGAAATTGAGGCCAAAGTTATGGAAGGTGGAAACCGTTAAGCCTTGTGTAGCATTAGAGCCTGCTAATTTGCTGACTCGCTGCTTCATTTCTCGGGCGGCTTTGTTGGTAAAAGTTACTGCAACAATATGGCGAGCTGGAATCTCTTTTTCTTTGATCAGGTAAACCATCTTGCGTGTGATAACACTTGTTTTACCGCTGCCAGCACCTGCTAACACCAAGAGTGGGCCCTGGGTGGACAAAAGTGCTTCGCGCTGTTTATCGTTGAGTTGTGGTAAAGACAAAGTTACAGGTGGTTAATCAAAACTGGCGGCAAGTTTAGCAAGTCGCCGCCAGCAAAGACAATGGAAAATCATGAAAACAGAAGTCTTAGAATGATTAGCGGTTGTCTTTATCGACAAACAGAGGCAGTTTCAAATACTTACGTCCGTTCGATTCCGAGCAAGGTAGTTGAGCTGCACGAATATTAAGCTGAACTGATGGATAAATTAAGCGTGGGACGGCAAGGGTTGCGTCCCGCTTGGTGCGAATGTCCACAAACTGTTGCTTATTATTGTTGGCTTGTTGTAGGTGAACATTGTGCTTCATATCGGCAACAGGTATACCCGTTTCAGCATTGCGTCCATCAGGGTAGTCGTGACATAACCAAAGCTTGTAGTCATCTGGAAATGAAATCAGTAGTTGCAGGCTGTCATATAGTTTATAGGCATCACCGCCTGGAAAGTCGCAACGGGCCGTACCTGTATCCGGATGAAAGAAGGTATCACCAATAAACAGGTTTCCTTCAATCTCATAACTCATGCTGTCGTTGGTATGGCCCGGTGTTGGGTAAGCAGTAAAATGGTAAGAACCAAAAGGTAGTTTCTCGCCTTTAGTCATTAACCGGTCAAATTGACTACCGTCAATAGGCATATCAATATTAAAGAAGTCGCTAAAATGGCTTTGCACCTCTTTGATACCCTCACCGATAACAACCTGTCCACCTAAATGATGTTTTATGTGTTGCGCCGCAGAAATGTGATCTGCGTGGGCATGTGTCTCCAGAACCCATTGTAAGGTAAGCGAATTTTGTTTAATGTAATCAATAAGTTGGTTGGCGGATTGATAACTGACTTTGCCGGAACTTAAATCAAAGTCCATGACGGGATCGATAATAGTGGCTATTTTTTGATCAGGATCAAGAAGAATATAACTCCAAGTGCCAGTATCATCGTGATAGAAGGATTTAATTTTGATAGACATGCTATATTCAATCAATAAATTTGTTAATAAGCATAGTTTATTGTTTGAATATTAGCAAACACTAATCTATAATATATTAGAAATCTCTAATAAAGGTCTGGAATGGAAGGTCCTATGAAACAGTCACTGCTTAAATTCTCAATGACGAAGCCTAAATGGGTATTCCTCATCACATTGCTTTTAACAGCAATTACCGGGGCCATGATTCCGAATATTGTGGTGGATACGGATCCGGAAAACATGTTGGCTGAAGACCAGGCATCAAGGGTCTATCATAATGACGTCAAAAGTCGCTTTGACCTGTACGACATCATTGTGGTGGGTGCGGTCAATCACAGTGAGCAGGGTATTTATAACCCACAATCGTTGCAGGCCATTAAAGAGTTAACCGATGGCATTGCCGAAATTGACGGTGTAGTGGCATCCGACATGATGGCGCTGTCGACTGTGGATAATATAAGTCAGGAAGGTCCAGGCACCATTCGATTTGAGTGGTTAATGAAGGAGGCGCCTGTAACGCAGAGCAGGGCTGACTGGATTAATCAACAAGTAGAGCGATTACCATTATTACAAGATACTCTGGCATCAGCCGATGACAAGGCAACAGCCATTTATGTGCCGATTCTGAATAAAGATGAGAGCTATCGAATATCGGAAGAAATTCGTGGCTTAATGAGTCAGCTCGACTCAGATGATGAATACCATATTACAGGCCTGCCAGTAGCAGAAGATACATTCGGCTATCAAATGTTTGTACAGATGGGTATTTCAGCACCATTAGCCGCTTTAGTGATCTTTATCTTGATGTGGGTTTTCTTCCGCAATTTTAAGTTTATTGCGGCGCCGATGATTATTGCTATGGCAACGGTGATCATTACTATGGGTCTATTGATCGGCATGGGCTTTACCGTGCATATCATGAGCTCAATGATTCCGATCTTTTTGATGCCGATAGCGGTGGTTGATTCAATCCACATAATGTCTGAATTTTCAGACAGCTATAAGCCAGGCCGAGACCGAAAAGAAGTGATTAAAGAGGTGGTTGGACACTTATTCACACCAATGTTGTATACCAGTGTCACTTCAGCGGTAGGTTTCTTCTCGTTATTGCTAACGCCGATTCCACCAGTTCAAATTTTTGGTGCATATGTGGGCTTCGGGATATTGTTTGCCTTCCTCTTAACTATTATTTTTATTCCAGCCTATCTAGTTGCGCTGAAGCCTAAAGCCTTGGCGTCGCTGCAAACAGAAGCGAAAAAAGAAGGTGTCTTACAAAAGGTATTACACAAGGTTGGAAAAAATAGCTTGGCAGCAAGTAAGTTAGTCACTGTTTCATTTGTAGCGGTCGTGGCATTAAGTATTTGGGGAATTACACAAATTCAAATTAATGATAACCCGGTGCGATGGTTTAAAGCAGGTCATGAAATACGAGTTGCAGATAAAGTGTTAAATCAGCACTTTGCGGGAACATATGATGCGTACTTGGTGTTAGAAGCTGATGAGTCAGCAGCAAAAGATGCCTGGATGAATACGGTTGGCGCGATTGAGGATCCATCCTTAAAAGCAGAAGTAGAAACCATCATGCAAAATGACAACCAACTAACAACTCAGCTGAACCAAGTGATGATGCTACTAGAGGATAAGTTGTTTGATGCAGCAGATAAGCAAGCAGAGGTGCTGGAATATTTGATAATGGAAGCTGATGAAGCACGGATTGAAGTGGCTTATTTTCAGCAACCTGAAATATTGCATGACATTGAACAGCTTCAAGAAGCTTTAGCTAAAAGCGGTTATGTAGGCAAAAGTAACTCATTAGCTGATGTGGTGAAAACGGTGACTCGAGAATTAAAAACAGGTCAAGCAAAAGATTTTGTCATTCCCGAGAGTCAGAACGGAGTTGCGCAAGCATTGTTGCAATATCAATCATCTCACCGTCCACAAGACTTGTGGCACATGGTAACAAAAGAATACAGTTCGACGGCAATTTGGTTGCAGTTAACCAGCGGTGACAATCAAGACATGACGCAAGTAGTGGAATTCGTTGATCAGTATTTTGCAGACAATCCATTACCAGAAGGTGTTGAGGCACATTGGGCGGGTAAGAGCTATCTAAATATGGTATGGCAGGATGAAATGGTTGCCGGAATGTTAGACAGCTTAATGAGTGCCTTTGTCGTGGTGCTGCTTATGATGATCATTTTGTTCCGCAGTGTATTGTTTGGTTTATTGGCCATGCTTCCGTTAAGCATCACGATATTGTTTATTTATGGTCTGATAGGTTGGGTTGGCAAAGATTATGATATGCCAATTGCAGTTCTATCGTCGTTGACTCTGGGCTTATCGATTGACTTCGCAATCCACTTTTTGGAGCGGGCAAGAGAAATCTTTAAGCAAACCGGTGATTTCAAAAAGACCATGGGCAAAATGTTCGAAGAACCAGCATCAGCCATCAGCCGTAATGCGATTGTTATTGCGATTGGATTTACTCCATTGTTGTTCGCGCCACTAGTGCCATACATAACTGTTGGTTTCTTCCTGGCGACTATAATGGCTGCATCGGCAGCGGTAACTTTAGTGTTGTTACCGGTGGCATTAAAAGCCACACGCAGATGGGCATTTAAATCTTAAGGAGGCTTTACATGAAAAGCTTACAGAAAAGTACGAAGAAAAAAGTATTAACGTTATTGTTAGCAGGTCTAACAGCGCCAATGATGACTGCAAGCCTACACGCTGCAGAAAGCGAGATGAGTGTTGAAGAAATTATCAGCAAAGCAAATAAAGTCTCATACTATGCTGGCGATGATGGACGCAGCGATGCGCGAATGATGATTGTGGATAAAGATGGTAATCGCCAGTTGAGACAATTTGTTATCTTACGCAAAGATATAAAAGATGAAGGCGATCAAAATTTCTTGGTCGTATTCAGTCGTCCCTCTGATGTACGAGGAACTGTATTTTTAGTCAATAAGCATGTAGACCGTGATGATGACCGCTGGTTATATTTACCGGGACTTGATTTAGAAAAACGTATCTCAGCAGGTGATAAGCGCACCAGCTTTGTTGGTTCGGATTTCTTTTATGAAGATGTGTCAGGTCGTAATCCTGCGCTGGATAATCATGAACTGTTGGAAGTCACCGATACGGCCTACATTGTAAAAAATATTCCTCAAGACGAAAGTAATGTGGAGTTTTCCTACTACATTGCCAATATCAACAAAGAAACATTCCTGCCAATGACGGTGGAATACTTTAATAAAAAAGGTGAAGTCTATAGACGTATGGATGTGGCTGAAGTAGAAGAGATTCAGGGTATCCCTACAGTTATGAAGTCGAAAATTTCAAACTTGGAAACCGGCAGCGCAACCTATATGGAATTCCGTCGTCCGGTCTATAACATTGACGTACCGGAGGATGTCTTTACTTCACGTTCGTTAAGAAATCCGCCACGCGAATGGTTGGAAGCTAAGCAAGAATAGGCTTATTAAAAGGACAGATGATGAGTAGCAAAACTCGAATTTTAAAATGGCTTATGGTGGGTGGTGTAATAACTGCCCAGGGGTTACCCGTCTTAATTGCTGCGGAAGAAGATTCATCGGGTGAAGAGTGGGGTGATGTCTGGGAAGAGGAATGGGATGAAAAGGAATCATCCAACTGGTCATGGGCCGGCTTTTTGGAAGCAGGATACGGTCGACGACTGCAAACTGATCCATTGTTCGAAGATAAAGAAACCTTGAATGAGCTTCGAGGACACCTGGAAGCAGATTATAAAGGCGAAGAAGTAGATTTCAGTTTCCGCGGTGACACCTGGTATGACGGTGTCACCGATGAATTGGAATTAGACATTCGAGAGCTGGCCTGGAGTTTTTCTGCATTTGGTAATACGGATTTTAAAATTGGACGTCAGATCAGTACCTGGGGAACAGGCGATCTTGTGTTCCTAAATGATTTGTTCCCAAAGGATTGGCAATCGTTCTTTTCAGGACGTGAAGATACTTATTTAAAAGCACCGGCCAATTCGGTTCGAGTGACTAGCTATTTTGATGCAATTAACCTGGATTTGGTGTGGACACCAGTGTTTGAAGAAGATCGCTATATCAACGGGGAAAGGTTTTCTTTGTTTAATCCAATAGTGGGTGACAATATTGGTGGCTTTGATGTAGTCAATCCAGTGGAGCCCGATCACAACTTTGGCAATAGCGAAATTGCTTTGAGGCTGTATAAAAATATCGAAGGGACTGAGTACGCCTTATACGGTTATCGAGGATTCGATAAGCAGCCAGTTGGAATTACCAATAGTTTTCAACCAACCTTCCATCGTAAAGATATTTTTGGTGCCAGTGTTCGAGGAAGCATTGAAACTGGACTTTATAATTTTGAGGTGGCTTATCATGATGCGGTAGAAGACAGTAAAGGCACCAATCCCTTCGTAAAAAATTCGCAATGGCGATTTTTGGCCGGTTACGAAACCGAGGTGGCGACCCGATTAACCCTAGGTCTGCAATATTATCTGGAGTGGACACAAGATTATGATCAGTTGATCGCAAATTCGCCGTTTCCACAGTTCGAAGGGGAAGAGAAGCGCCACCTAGTTACAACGCGGATAACTTATAGAACTGCAAAAGACCAATTTGTATGGTCTTTATTTGCGTTTTATTCGCCAAGTGATGATGACAGTTATTTACGCCCAAGTGTGAATTATCGTTTCAGTGATGAATGGTTATTCACGGTTGGTGCAAACCTATTCAGTGGCCAGGAGGACCATACTTTCTTTGGCCAGTTTGAAGATGCAAGTAACGCGTATTTGCGTGTGAGATATCAATTTTAGGAGGTAATCCTATGGAACAGAAAAAAATGACCGCAGAAAGAGTACTGATGGCTTTCGCCGGTTTTATGGTTTTATTATCAGTGGTATTAACCTGGTACCTACATCCTTATTGGTTATGGTTAACGGTATTTGTTGGCGCGAATCTGTTTCAATCGGCATTTACCGGGTTCTGTCCGGCTATGATGGTGATAAAGAAATTAGGGTTCAAAACCGAAAGGCAGGCAGCAACAGGATCTTAGTAAGAAGTAGGGTTTGTATAATCTGGTAGGGGCGCACCGATGTGTGCGCCCGGATACTGTAAAAATATTTTATAGTTTGGTGAAAAAAGGGCAGACACATTGGCCTGCCCCTACCTAATGATTATCAAAGGACTAATATTAAGGCTTAACAATCTTGCCGCCGCTTTCGGCCCATTGTTTAATACCACCGGCAACCGAAAAAACATTTTTAAAACCAATTTGCTCAAGAGCATGAGCCGAACAAGCTGAACGCCCACCAGAAGCGCAATAGATATAGACCGGAGTATTAAGGATTTCATCCTCAGATAAACCCTCTAAAGAAGGATGACCAAAAAGTTTAAACTCAAGAACACCACGAGGAATTGGTAAAGCGCCCTCAATAATACCTTCAGCATGTTCTGCTGGTTCACGAACATCAATAACTAATGCATTA
>JAPHRL010000123.1 GCA_026195755.1 Kangiella sp.
CATTGGCCCGCCCCTACCCTCGCTCTTGTACGGACAAGGGTCTGCTCCGCTGGGTACTCATGAGTTATCCCTACGTTCTGGTGTGCCAAGACCCACCCTACAACTGACCAACCCGGTAAGGGCGCACCTATGTGCGCCCACATGATCTCGACATCCCGTACAAACGGGCAGACACGTAGGTCTGCCCCTACCTAAAAAATGATATGCTCAACAGGAGAATCATTACCCGTAAGTCTTGTCATCCTGAATTTAATTCAGGATCTGCTCTTCAACAAAAATCACGGGCAGGCACATTGGCCTGCCCCTACCCCGGCTCTTGTTAAAATAAAAGATACCGTAAGGGCGAGCTCCGCTCGCCCTTTCATCCCATGAATACCCATTCTTTTGTACGGACAAGGGTCTGCCCCGCTGGGTGCTCATGAGTTGTCCCTACGTTCTGGTGGGCCAAGGCCCACCCTACAATTGACCAACCACAACCCCATTTGCATTAAATCGCAAAAAAGGCCAAACTGAATGCGCTTAAAAATTGAGGGGCTCTTTTATGAAGTTTATTGTCAGTTTATTACTAGCAAGCTTTTCGCTATCGCTTTACGCGCAAGATACTCAGCAAATCATCTCTGAACAAGCAGAGGCCATTGAGCCAAAAGTCATCGAATGGCGTCGCCATTTGCATGAAAATCCAGAGCTTAGCAACCGTGAATTCGAAACCAGTAAATATATTGAGCAGCACTTACGTGAACTCGGCCTTGAGATCCAAACCGGCGTAGCTCATACCGGCATTGTTGCTATTTTAAAAGGTGGTAAGCCTGGCCCGGTAGTCGCTTTACGCGCCGATATGGACGCCCTGCCAATCAAAGAGCGCAACGACTTACCCTTTAAATCTACCGCTATTGGCGAATACATGGGTAAGGAAGTACCTGTAATGCATGCTTGTGGCCACGATACTCATGTCGCCATGCTAATGGGCGTCGCTGAAATTCTGACGGGCATGAAAGACGAGATTCCAGGAACCGTAAAATTCTTATTCCAACCCGCTGAAGAAGGCTCACCTCCCGGTGAAGAAGGTGGCGCAGAATTAATGGTTAAAGAAAATGCGCTGAAAAACCCAGATGTCGATGTGATTTTTGGCTTACACATATGGGCTGGCATTAATGTCGGCGAAATCGGTATTAAATCCGAAGGTTTGATGGCCAGCGTCGATGATTTTAAAATCACCATTAAAGGTAAAGGCGCACACGGCTCCACGCCTTGGCTATCCGTTGACCCGGTAGTCACCGCCGCCCAAATCGTAAACAGTCTGCAAACCATCGTAAGTCGCAGTATGCCACTCACTCAACAAGCCTCTGTAGTGAGCATTGGTGCTATCCATGGCGGCGTTCGCTCCAACATCATTCCTGAAGAAGTTGAAATGCTCGGCACCATTCGAGCGCTTAATGAAAACGATCGTAAAAATATCGCTAAGCAAGTACGCCAAAAAGCAGACTTAGTTGCTAAAAGTATGGGCGCGACCGCTGTGGTTGAGCTTCCCTACTCCAGCTCATTGCCAGTGACCTACAATGACCCTGGCCTAACAGCAGCTATGATGCCCACTCTTGAAAACGTCATTGGCAAAGACAAGATCCACATTGTTAACCCAGTCACCGGTGCAGAAGATTTTTCAATCTTCGCCAACGAAGTTCCCGGGATGTTCTTCTTCCTGGGTGGTAAACCCATTGGCAAACCACTTAGCGAAGTTGGCCCACACCACACTGCAGATTTCTACGTTGATGAAGCCGGAATGAAAACTGGTGTTAAAGCACTATCACAACTGGCGCTTGATTATTTAAACAAATATCAAGACGCACATTAACGGTTAAACAACTTCAATAAAAAAAGGGGCGTTTCGACGCAGCTTTTTTATTACTTTGTTCTTAAAGTTTAGGGTAATAGCTAGCTAACCCTAAAGTAAAAGAGCAGGTCCTGAATTACCTAAAGGTATTCCCTTTGGTCACAGTTCAGGATCTGCTCTTGGATCTGCTCTTGGATCTGCTCTTGGATCTGCTCTTGGATCTGTTCTTAGCTCTTGACTCTACACTTAGCTCTGCTCATTGCCCATATACCAAAGCTCACTAATAATTCTGTACAGGCCTTTCATTGCCAGAAACTTTTGCTGATTGAAAACTCGGTCCGATTGCGTTTGATACTCTTCAAGCAAAAGCTGCTCTTGTTCGTGAGTCAGTTGAAAGTTATGGCTAATCCCTGCCAGCTCAAACACTGGATCACTGATCGCGGCATATTCCCAATCGACTAAAAATAATTGGTGCCCAACGAGTAGGTTTCCGGGTGAAATATCATTATGACAACTGTGTGTGGCGTTAAAGTCTGGAGAAAACTCCAGTGCCTGTTCATAAAGCTCTAAACAATAGTCGGCTTTTTGCGGCTGATTATTTCTGGCGATGTCATGATAACTGTTTAAATGTTCCTGCATCCTGATTGTTGGCAAGGATAGAGAAGAATCGTGCAGCTCTACCAATAAGCGGCAGAGCTCAACCGACAGCTCTGGGTTAAAAAAGTGCTGATGTACTGTTGGATTGGCATAAAGCCAAATCGAAACGCGAATAACCTCTGTGTCTAACAAGCACTTCGGTAACCACTTTGATAAAGCCGGATTCTCGCTGACCAAACGAGTCTGCGAGCGATACTCTCCGCTTGGAAGCTGATTGACCTTTGCTTGATCCGCCACTTGCACAAAATAATCCTGATGAGCAAGACTGAGCTTAAAGTTAGCATTGGTATCGCCCTGACGAAGCAACTGCCAGTTAGCCTGGTTAGCACACTGTCCAAAGTCATCAGGCTGTAATTCAGTTAACAGCTCTATCAGCTGTTGCCAACTACTTTCTGAATAGCGCCACCATTCAGGTTGTTTTCTGTTGTTCATAATGCTTCTTCCACTCCAGCCAACCAATAATCGCCATCACCGTATAACCTGCGAAAAGAATCGCTGTAATCAGCAAGCCTTTTTCCCAATACAAAAACACTGACACGAAATCAATCACAACCCAATACAACCAGTTCTCAAGAACTTTTTGCGCCAATAAATAAGTCGTAAAGACCGCAAACCAGGTGGTAAAGGAATCTACATAAGCAAAATCCTGCGTGGTGTAGTTATCCAGCAAATAGCCGCTGATAGCAACAATCACCAACAAACCTACAATCCACATCAGATGCGTCTTGATTGACCAGCGACTGATCGGTTTATCATTGCCCTTTCTTCCCGTGAATCGCCACTGATAAAAGCCATAAACCGCCATCAGTAAATAATACACATTCAGCAACGACTCCATGAACAAATTGACATCATAAAACAGCACGGTATAAATCGCCGTGCTGAAAAATGCCGCTACCCAGCACCAGATGTTCTCTTTAATCGCCAGTAAAACATAGGCAATAGCCAAGGCCACACCCAGCCATTCCCAGACCGAAGTGGCGACCACCTGCTGGCCGAAAGTTTCAAAAAAGTCGCTCATCAGCTTCCTTATTTATTCTTTAAATTTTTAACCGGGCTTATAGGGGCGACCTGCGGTCGCCCGCTCCAATGTTGGAAGGCGACTCGTTCCGAGTCTTTTCCAACCTACCAGAATGCAATCACCTCAAACCTGTCATCCTGACGAAAGTCAGGATCTGCTCTTAATTTTTTCACAGAAAAACAAACGCAGGTGCGTACCTTAGATTCGCGGAGCTCCCTCAAGGCTTAACGTCGCTATTCAAAAACTTGGCAACAAATACCTGCTTGCCATAAGTCTTAAACGAGTATTCGACCGTTTCATTAACCACCGCCATAACCGATTCAAAATCACCAAAAATCTGCGTGCTCATGGTATTAACGATGGCCTCTACCCGCTTATCACCCATCAGACGTTCAACAATATCCTGAATAATCGGCAGGAACTGATCGTCCAACGGATACAAACTTAATTCGACTGAAATCTTCATCACATCATTCCCTCAATTATTAAAAACTGTAAGCGGCTCGAACGCCAACTATTCTTGGTGTGCCATATTGGAAATAAGGCTCAGTTTCGTAGAACTTACGCGGGTCATTACCAAAGCTGCCAAAGCCACGATTAACAATAGTTTCATCGGTCAGATTGCGACCATAGAACTCAACCAGCCAATTGGCATCTTCATAGGTCAGCGCCACATGCCACAACTGATAATCATCGGCTCTAACCTGATGGCGATCCGACAAATAGAACTCATCCTTAAATTCCGTTTGCAGATTCAACGACCAATAGTCACTCAAATAAAAGTCGGCACCAGCCACCCATTGCAGCTCTGGTGAATGTGCCAGTTCGCGACCGGTCAGGTCATAAGGCACTGGTAGGTTGGCAGTTAAGTCAGCCAACACATGCGTAAAGCTTTGTAGATTTTCAAACTCGGTTTTTAATACGCCCACCGAACCATAAAAATGCGCCCAATCCAGCGAACGCCAATTCCACTCAACTTCTGCACCATAGCTTTTTGCGCCACCGGCATTGATGTTGTAATCGGTGAAATTACAAGGACACTCGCCACCTTCCTGCAAGGTCCGTCCATCGGCCTGCGACGTCACGTAAGATTGCTTGGACTGAATATCATCACGGTTTTGATAGAACACCGATGCCTGCAAAGTGAATCCAGCATCAGGCCACATCCCTTTTACACCAAGCTCATGATTAAGCATATATTCTGAATCGTACTCGCGTTGTGATTCAGGCAGTTCCTGAGCCGTGTTAAAGCCCCCTGCTTTGTAGCCACGCGACAGCAAGGCATACAGCATCGTCTGTTCGTTGGCCTGATACTCAAGCGACACTTTACCACCCCAGAAATTCTCGGAGCGGTCATCGGTAAACGGCTGGTTATCGCTGTAATCCGCCGACTGGCGCTCGAATCGTGCACCAGTTGCCAAGGTCCAGTCATCATTCAACGGAATATCCAGCTGACCGTAAAGCGCTGCGTTGTTCGTATCGTACTGGTTCCTGAAGTCCACAGGATTGAAGGTATATTGACGCAACAGATCCACTGACTGATCGCGGAAATAAGCGCCAACCACCCACTGATTCATTAGTTCATCGGACGAGCCTTGACCACCAATCAATTTAACGTCCAGACTCAGATTACGGTTATCTCTTAAGAAGCGATCAAAAGACGAATACCACCAGTCAAAACCCCAATCATCGCTATCGCACGGCGTGCCGTCACAAATCCCGGTGTGGCTCCAATCTTCGTCATATGCATAATCCAATTCGCTGTCGGCAAAAGACAAGGTGCTTTGCAGCTTGGTGGAATTCCAGCCCCATTCAGCGATAAAGGAAGCGCCAATGGTTTCCTGGCGATCATGGCCCGGCTCGTCGGAATACGTCTGGCGTGTATTGTCCAGACTAAAGGCATCGTAGCCATTGTCCACATCCACCAGAATCAGATTCGAGGTTAAAGAGAAGCTATCATCTGGCTGATAGACTAGACGCGCCTTCATACTCGACTCATCAAAATTCTGGGTATCATCACGCCCAAGGAAAATGTTCTCGGTATAGCCATCGCTACGGTATTGGCCCACCGCGAAACGATAGCCCCAGGCGTCCGATAACTGATCGCTGCTAATCAAAGAAGCGCTACGACCGTTATAAGACTCAAAGGAACCTGAAACTTTTAATAAATCAGCTTCAGGATCGGCAGACACCACATTCACCAAACCCGCCAAAGCATTCGCGCCATAGAGCGTGCCCTGTGGGCCACGAAGAATCTCAACCTGCTGCGTATCCAGCATCAAGGCACCGCCAGCAATACCCGTCATATCAATGCCATCAACAATAACACCCACCGAATAATTCACCGGCTCAACGAACTCACTGCGTTCGCCGACGCCACGGATCTGAATAAAACGACCACGCGACGCACCCGTCGCGAAATTCACATTAGGCGCTAAATTAAAAATATCAGAAACATGATGGGCATTGTTCTTACGAGCCGTCTCACTACCGATCACAGTCACACTCGACGGCAAGGTCAAAGGACTCTCAGTCAGATGCTCAGCGGTAACAATCAGAGTTTCCAGCTCATCATCCGCCTGCTCCTCAGCAAGCGCAGCAAACGACATCGCCAGCAAACTGGTCAAAAGAAGAGGTTTAAAAGAACGAATAGCGTGTATCAAAAGACAACTCCACATAGCGAAATATTTTGAGGTATGCGGAGTAACAACAGAAAAGACAGAAAATTGCAGTTAAGCTAACTTGACTCAATCCCTGTCAATGAAAGGCTTAAAACCGAGAAAGCAAAAAGCCAGATTCCAAAAAACAACACATTTTCTGAACTCCCTGTCCCTACGCCGGCATAACCCGGATCAGGTTCTAAGGGTCTGGCGCTCAAACAGTCGCTAAACAGCAAACCGCATTGAGCCTCATCTCAGGCTAAAAGCCACCCCTCGGGAATGGGTGCCATTATACACGTCTTAAAAATAAACAGCGAATGTAAAGATGGTAGGATTGTTCAGGTCTTGAGCATAGCTGTAGGGTAGTCAAAAAACCACCGACTAAAATGGCTGTCATCCTGAACTAGATTCAGGATCTGCTCTTGACTTTTAAAGCAATGCGTCGTGACACAGATCGTGCCCCATAGGACCGCTCTTAGATCTTATAGGTTGGGTTTAGCGAAACGTACCCAACTCTCTCCGCAGGTTTGTGTATGTCCAAACTTCTCTAACAACCCCTAACTCAATAAGGGCATCCACTTATTATAGTGATTAGCTCATCTTCTTCATCGGATATATTTATGCTTAACAATTTTCCAAAAACACCTGCTTCATTACCTCGAATTCCTACCGAATAGATAAAATCTTTGCTAGATTCTAAAGTGTCATCACCTTGAAAAGCTAATACGCAATAATAATCTTCTGGTACACCATAACGCTTATCAGTGCACTTTATTAATTTGGTAATTTTGGGAGAGCAAGAGGAGTCAGCCAAATCAATTTCATCAAGAATGATACTGACATACTCTTCAGGTACATCTCCACGTTCAAGTTCAGGAGTAGTACTACAGGAAGTCATTGCTAGCAGAACTAGGAAAAAGATTGTTACTTTATTAAGATTCATTGTATTCCTTATGATAGGCGTAGGGTGCGTCGTTATACAGATCCTGTCCTAGGGTACCTCCCTGATGTTGTTACAAGTTGAGTCGGCAAAAGCTTTTCCTAATAATACAACTTTTTTTGACTCACACTAAATAAATTACTGTCGATACTCAGTAACGATTGGAAGAAACACGAATACCTTAAATGCATCAGACTTTGTCTGCTCAATCAAATGAGCAGCGTTAGGTTTATCGTTGAGAGTGCTAGAAAAATTCTGTCTGAGACGTTGAAACTCCGAGTTGCACACAGATGCAAGTTGAAGCGCTATAACTTCTTTTTCAGATACACCATCATCAATTTCCTTGACGTACTTCTTACCACAGACTAGGGCAGCTTCCACTACCTCGCGGTGCTTAAGTTGAGTTATTTCGTTCTGGTCTATTCGTGAAGCCAAACATAAGTTTGCATACATCAAAACAAACAAACCAAAGTACTTAAATACATTAACCATATTTACTTTACTCATTACCACTAAGAACAATGGAGGCAGAGTATATTTTGGATTCATGAAACAATCTCTATCTCCCTAAGACTCCAATAATTGCCTATCTTACTGACTAAACTCTTCATATAACCTTTCTTCAAGTTCTTTAAAATAAGGGCTGTCTGCAGACCACGCCTTGCTTCCATATTCATCCGAATCTGCAAACTGATAAGTCATAATGATATACTTTTTTGCGCCACTTACATGGGCTCCTCGGCAGTATCCTCCCCACAAACCCTGTGGAATAACTCCAGTAGACTTGAACGTCTTCAGGGGCACTGTGCGATATTTGTACATAGCCCCTATATAGACAAAAGGGTCTTCATCTTTTTGATAATCATTGTTGTTATAATAATTGACGACATATTCTTCAAAATCAACATATTTGATCTCAACTACATAACCAATAAAAATGTGTGATGCTTCGGAAATCATTTCATCAATAGATATATCATCCACTGAGCACGCTGAAGCTTTCTCAGAAAAACAAACAGCAAAAATTAGAACATATAAAAATTTCTTCATATTTGCCTCTCAGGTTAATAAGACCTAGTTCGACAATAGACTAGTTGAATAGATAAAGCTTTTACTTATACGCAGTTATAAATGCATAGCTTAAATAAACTACAGATATTACAAGGTATACAATAGACAGCCACTTGGGAATAGAATCAAGAACGTTAGAGCTATTCCTTAAAAACAACGAAAGCACTAGAGAGAGAACAACGTAAAATATAAACACGTGAGGTAGATAGTTCTGAGCGATTCCATTCATTACCATCACTATACAATATCCAAACCACCCCATTTGAGTGACCATTGAGAACTTTGTGAAGCCTATAGCACTCCCTTTACTATCGACATTGAGTCTACCACCTCTATTTAAGATAGATAGATTATCAAGAACCATCAATAAGCCGATTGCTATAGAACCAACGTGATACATATAAATTCCTTAATTTATAAAAAAACATTTGAAACGAATATTTAAGGGGCTGAGTGTATTGTGAATCGATAGGAATGTACACTGCCCCTTCAGGCAATGAGTCAGTTAGTAGGCCTTACTCATAAAGGTATGTAAGGCTATTCAAACTCAAAGATTGTTTAGCCTCCTCAGACTGTGTCGCTGCAATTTGAGTTAAGCACTCCGCCAATTTGGCTTGCTCATGTTGCGTTACAGGGCCTCCGCTGGAACAACCAATAGAGGTATAAGTCTGCGAAGCTTCGCGCGATGGTGCTCGAAGTGCTTTGAGGATCTCGCCATGCTCCACTACAGACACACGCTTATTCTCGATGCTATATCCGTCAGCACTAAATCTTGGTGAGGTATTGAATACATAAGCTTCAACGTTTTCGCGTTTGAGTGAAATCTCTAGCGCAATACCACCTCCTAACGAATGGCCGGTGACAATAATGGTTTCGTTACTCCCCTTTTCTTCTCGAATCGTATCAAACAATTCCAGGCCTCGATCATTCTGGCTACCCCACAAGTTGCCATACCACCAGTCCTGGAAATTAGCGCCCTCTGTTCCTCGGAAGACGATAATGGTTTGGTCATTTTGAGTATTTTCATAAATCGAATAGGCAAACCCAATATCATCATTGTCTTTTTTGGTAACTAGCGTGTAGTTGCTGGGCAGTTTAAATTGATAGGCATCATGGTAAGTATTGGCCGACATTTGAGCGTAAAGGTAGGTTTCTGCAGCCGTGTCACGAATCTGATCACACCATTTGGAGGGATGGTCACACCCCGTTAATTCCTCTTTCGTGATATCTGTTGTAGCACATGATGCTAACAAGAACCCCAATCCAATCAATGATAGATATTTCATTCCTTTCTCCTTGCTATATGGTGTTTCTAAATTCCAGAGTGATTTTTATATATTTAATTTACTCTGACCCCATTAATTTCCAGAGTGATTTTTATATATTTAATTTACTCTGACCCCATTAATTTCTCTGACCCCATTAATTTGTTTTTTGATGAATATTTCAACTGGAACAAAAGCAAAGGGAATAATAGATGCTAAGAGGACCATTAGCCAAACGCTCACAGACCAATTTTGCTGGTGCGAAGCTAGGAGTGAAAGTACGAAGTAGAAAAGAAATAAAATACCATGCCCCATGCCGAAAATAAAAACAAGATCTCTACTAATTACGCCTAGCGTTACACACAATATGAGCAAATATGAAATGCCTTCTACTAGGCTTACGACTCTAAAAATCTTTAACATTGAAAACTCTCTGGTTATTTACTGAACATGTTAAATGGTGTTAAATGGGGTCAGAGTATATTTTGATATACATTTAATGTAATCTGACCCCATTAATTCCCTGTCTGTGTACAACGACTAGTCATGTTGATTTTCCTTTTACTTTTTCAACTGCCGTTATGTAATCATAGAGCTGAGCCGGATCAGCAGTACCACCATCTTCTAAAAGACCAATGAATCCAAGCAACACTCCTGTCTCTAGCTCACCTCTTTCATGCAATGCCAACAAAAACTCATACATGACTTCATATGACTCTTTTAAAGATATTTTTTCTTCAAATTCTTCATCATTGATGGATTTATAGCTCATTCGATGGCTTCCTTTGCTTAATCTGAATAATGGTGAATTAATTTTGACCCCATTAATTCCACCATCGTGAGAGTCCCACAATTCATTTAGCCGCTCCTGCGTGAATCCTCCAATTGTGCACATAGATTTCTCCTTTAATAAGCATAACGCCGCTAAGACGCGCTTGTCGCGTGCTTGGCATTGTTATACGTCTTTAGCTTGCAACGTCTCATGCAGTTCTCTCTGCTTGATAAATGATCGGATGAATACCTTTTTTGACTTGAATATCTTGCCATTGCTGGTTCTTACCTCGAACCTAATCCTGCGGTAAGGCTTAAGATATGAAACGCTTCTCAAGAAGCTTTCTAGGCTCATTTCTACGCTGTGCTCTTGGCCAGGCTCCAACTTTACGGGATACTTCTGATCCAAGCCTTCCTTGCTTATCATTTCAAACTGATCAAAACCATCCTTCTTGTACGGCGTTCTAAGATAAGGCCGGTTCACGTGGAGATTTTTATTTCCTGAGTTAAGAAGAAAAACCTTTATAACAATGCCCGCATAATCCATGTTAGGACCAACAAGCACCGCTCTCGTTGCGTAGGAAACACTTATATTTTCCTTGTGGTCGACGATACGGTTCCGGATCGTCAAAATCAGCCCTATAACTCCGACAGTAACTCCGATTGTCATTAATACGAGCTTAATATCATCCACAGCCATTCCTCCCCTTTGCCGTATAATATTATATTACCAGACAGCGTCGATAACTTTTTGACTTTTAATTTTTATTTTTAATGTCCGCTTTTCAGGCCAATACCATATAAAACCGGACATTCCTGTTCTGGTATCTCTTTTTGTAATCAGTTGATAGATACCAAGACTAATAACCTACAGACGTTATACTAATTGGGTTAAATTCAATTGCAATTCTTTTTTGATAAGGCTTTTGCTAAAAGCAAATGCGACATTGAGTAGATATAAGTATTTATTTGCCTACTCGCTAGTGGCTTCTTTCTCCCCCCAATAAAAGTTATACTTCTGCCAACTTGTTGAATAGTCGATACTATCGAGCCTTAATGTCCGAGCAACCGATGAAAAAGAAAAAAGTTTATATCGCTTATACCGGCGGTACGATTGGGATGAAGCCGAGTGATCAGGGTTTTGTGCCGCAGGAGGGTTTTCTGGAGAATACTCTGGCGAGCTTTCATGAGTTTAAGCATCCGGATATGCCGGAGATTACGATTCGTGATTACGCGGAGCCGATTGATTCGGCGAATATGACGCCGGAGGATTGGTATCTGATTGCGCAGGATATTCAGGATAATTACGACGATTACGATGGTTTTGTGGTGTTGCATGGTACCGATACCATGGCATACACGGCGTCGGCTTTGTCGTTTATGCTCGAAGGTTTGCAGAAGCCGGTGATTCTGACCGGGTCGCAGATTCCGTTGACTCAGCTGCGCACCGATGCGCGCGATAATTTAATCAATGCCGTGTTTCTGGCGGCTAACCACCCTATTCCTGAAGTCTGTCTGTTTTTCCATGATCATTTGCATCGTGGCAATCGTTGCACCAAAACCGATGCCGATGGTTTCGCGGCGTTTTCATCTCCGAACATGCCGCCGCTGGCCAGTATCGGCAGCACCATTAAAGTGCGCGACCACTTAGTCTTTAAGCAGAATAAGCCTGAATTGAATGTGCAGAAATTCAGCTCGCCAAAGATTGCCATTCTTACCCTCTTCCCCGGTATTTCCGCGGATCTGGTTAAAGGCTTTTTAAGCCAGCCACTCGATGGCGTTGTTTTGCAGTCTTATGGGGCCGGCAATGCACCGATTAAGAATAAAGCGCTGATGGATGCGATTCGCGAGGCCTGCGACAACGGCCAGGTCATCGTTAACTGTACTCAGTGTTTGAAAGGCAGCGTTAATATGGCGACCTATGAAACCGGCAAAGTCTTGATGGATGCGGGTGTTATTTCCGGGTACGACATGACCACCGAAGCGGCACTGGCGAAGTTGTATTATTTGTTTAGCCGCGGCATGGATAGGCACAGTATTCGTGAGAAGATGATGACCAATTTACGGGGTGAATTGACGGTACCGGAGTGATTGGTTTGTCGTAGGGACAACTCATGAGTTGTCCGTACAAAGGCAGGGATTTTGGTAGGGGCAGACCTGTGTGTCTGCCCCTTTTTGTATTTGGTGTCTGAAGATTTTTGGCGGGCACATAGGTGCGCCCTTACCACCTAAGAGCGAAGAGCAGATTCTGAATCTAGTTCAGAATGACAAGCTTAA